>CALCMV010000133.1 GCA_937967535.1 uncultured Saprospiraceae bacterium | reverse complement strand
CGCAACACCCGAATGGCGGGCTTCAACAACATCGAACTCATCACCGACCGACCACTCGCCGACAACCTACGCGAAATCGAAGAAGTCAAAAAATACTTCCCCGACCATGCGGTGATTGCCTCATTGATGGTAGAGTCGCGTGCAGAATGGGAGCAAATCATCAAAGACGTAGAGAACGCCGGGGCGGATGGTATCGAACTCAATTTTGGCTGTCCGCATGGCATGTGTGAGCGTGGGATGGGTTCGGCGGTCGGGCAAGAACCCGAAGTCCTCAAGACCATTGTAGAGTGGGTCATGGAAGCCGTGAACATTCCCGTCATCACCAAACTCTCGCCCAATATTTCGCACATCGTTGACCCCGGATTGGCGGCGGCGCAGGGTGGCACGGATGCCATTTCCCTCGTCAACACCTTCAAAAGTATCATCGGTATCGACTTGGACGAATACGCACCCTATCCCGTCGTCGATGGTGCGGGTACGAATGGCGGTTACTGCGGTCCGGCGGTCAAGCCCATCGCCTTGCACATGGTCAAAGACCTCGCACAACATCCTGATATTCAACACGTTCCCATAAGCGGTATCGGCGGTATTGAGACTTGGCGCGATGTCGTCGAATTCATCTTGCTTGGCGCATCCTCCGTGCAAGTCTGTACGGCTGCCATGCACTACGGCTTCGGCATCGTCCGCGAAATGGAAGCCGGACTCCGCCAATACATGGACGAAAAAGGCTTCAACACCATCTACGATTTCGTCGGCAAAGCCCTCCCCAACGTCAAAGAATGGAAAGACCTCAACCTCGAATACCAAGTCAAAGCCAGCATCAATGCCGACAAATGTATCGGCTGCGACCTCTGCTACACCGCCTGCGAAGATGGCGCACACCAAGCCATCGCCCTACCCACTGACGGCACCCGCATCCCCAGCATCATCGACCAAAACTGCGTTGGTTGCAACCTCTGCGCCCTCGTCTGCCCCGTCGAAGAATGTATCACTATGGTACGTACCGACGATGGCAAAAAACACAAAACTTGGCAACAATTGACCGACACCAACGCCATCCCCGACACTTTCAATGATAAAAGAGCCGGAGGACTTCACCACGAAGTGCCTACGGTAGAAGATGCTCGTAAAGTGAAAAATCCGAAGCATTATGGGGTCACGTAACCCTGTACCGACGACTTTAGCCGTCGCGGGAAACACCGTTGTCTGACATTTCAAAAATGTCCGACAACTCGGATATACGATTTAGTCATAGCGGATGATAAGATTACGGATTTTTTTTAGGGATGGTAATTTTGTGCAGGAAATGGACTCAATTCTTGTAAATCAATCTCATTGAACTTAAAACGTAAATTCAAAAATTCACGAATTTTATCAAAATTTGGAGTATCTGTATGATTTTTTAGTCCATAAGAAAGTAATATAGAGCTTAGGTTTATTGTTAGATAGAGACTGATATTTTCGTAAGTATAAACATTTTCAGGAATCATAATGAAATTTTCTTTTTCAGGAGTACTTGACAACATTTGTAATTCCAACATATTACGCATATTAATTCCCATTTGCTGCCTTTTATAACCTATAACTGCCAATGAAATAGCCATTAATATCTGCCAATCCAACCAACCTTCATTACGTAAACGCTTCAAGGTATTTTTAAAATTTGGATTCTTCACTATAGAAGTTAGCGTTACCTCTACAGGAATTAGGGCATTATTGTATCTTCTTCTTATATCTTCTTTTATTGTTTTTTCGTTAAATTTTGGAGACAATTCAGTTTTATATCTCAACAGATGATGTCCTTTAGGGGCAAATTTTTTATTTGAGAAAGGAGTTTGAAATTTATCTTTCATGAAGTTCTCGAACTCTTTTTTATCATGGAAACGGCAAAAAAAGTCACTGTAAAATCTCCAAAAGAAAATCTTACTCTCTAAGTCTCCATTTTCAAAGCAATTCTCTATAATTTTCCAAAATTCTTCGTCAGGGAGTAGGCTTTGATTTAGTAAGATTGAAAATACTAAATTAAAATATTCTGACATCGAAGTATTTACGGCATCAATACCTGTTGGCAGATTTGAGGGAAGAGTAACATTCCAAATGCTCAGTTGATTTGACGGACTTCTTTGAAATTCAAGTTTATCAATTTTGGAGGAAGTCGATAAATGAATTTGAATGTCAGAATCTACTGTGTGAGTATCTTGTTCTGAAACAGCAACTAAAATTATTTGAATTATTGCTATGCATTGCTCGGCAGTTGCATTAGTTACATAATCATTATCGAACTTAAATGTCCATGTTATTCCAAAGGTGGAAAACTCAATAATTCGAGTTTTTCCTATATCATTAAAAGGTTTGTATAACAGATTTTCTTCACATTGTGACCATATATTTTTATCTGAAAAATCATTATATCGGGACGCAATGTGTTTATATGTATCACTTACGTTATCTTCCCACATCGGTTTTTTTGCAATGGAGTCAATAAGGTGGTTTAATTCTGGTGCAAACCTATTTCCAAAATATTTTATCATTGAAACATGGGGTAATAAATGCTTTGTGTTTTCATCTTCATGAATATCAAAATGCTCACCTTGAATTGAGGAAATTATTGGAATAAGATGATCTATCGAATACAAATAGTTTAACCATGCCCCCGTCATGTATTCTATGATAGCTAATTGAGTTAAAGATTTCAGTAAAAGGGGAGTATTTTCCATACTATTTTCTCGTATTGCAAAATCGGCTGCACACATAGCAAAATATTTGGCGGCAAATACCATTTTTAAATTGAGATAAATATACGAGAGTGTACATAGTATTCTTATCAATGAGTCCAATGACTCGTTTTTGCCCCATTTTACCTTTGCTTTGTGAAGTATATTAATGGCAAATACTTCATTTCCTGTGTTTAGATATTTGATAGCTCTATCTACAAGCCTCTCTGCCTCACCTATTTCACCTAACCTATTCTCTAATAACGCATCAATTTTTTGGGTAATATTTTCTAACCTTTCATTGATTATTTTTTGTTCTATGTGAACATCTATCATTTCATTCAAAACGTAGGAAAGCGAACTTAAAGGGTAAAAATTAGATTTAGGAATGAGTGGAATTAATTTTTCATATTCGTCTAAAGTTAAATTTATTATTAGTTTAAAATATTCTTCCCGTTGACTTACGGTATGCCTGACTCCACCGGATAATTGTTGTGCTTTTAGAGTCGTCAGAATACAAAATCTATTTGGCGAAATATTCTGTTTTAACTCTTCATCTACTAAATCAGAAATAGTTTTTGCCCAATGCTCTACTTCCTCAATTGAAAATTTTGTCTTTTTAGCTTGAATTGTGGCGTTTTTTACGAAAGAAATTAAAAAAGAAGCATCTCTGAGGTCGGCTTCACGGTGTATTTCGTGAAGATCTTTTAAATAAAATCTAATATCTTCTTCCTGTTCATCAACATTATCAAGTCCAATTAGCGAAGCTACAAAAATTTCATATATCGCGTTTCTTTTAAGCACTAAGGGTATATTTTTCCCATTTACAAAGTACTTCATTCTATCAATCCAAAAAGGCAGATCTTGCTTTAAATCATTATCCTTATAAATGTGTCTCAATGCAAGTTTAATATCTTGAAAAACCTCAAAAGATTTTACTATCTCTTTATCCTTTTTTGAAGAGTAGTCTTTATATTGAGTTTCATACCAAGATTCGCTATTAAATGGTCTTGGGTATATTTCAGGAGAAATATTTAAGTACTTATTGGCAATCCAGAAGAGTTGAGAATCGGTTAAAAAATCGGATATAGCATTGGCATCAATTATTTCAAGTATAACATCTTTTTCCTCTTTTGCCCATTTTTGCCTTTCATGCCTTTTTGCAACAGTAATGTCCTGCCCACTGAAAAAGTAAATTCTTTCAGGCTTTATTAAACCCGGACTACAAATCGTATTTACATCTTGTGTTATTTTACCACTAGGTGTAGCTGGCTTTTCTTGTAATGAACAAGCGAATACAATAGGTACTTCTGATAGTAAAGCTAAAAATGTATTATTGGCTATTGGGCTTGCCTTTAAATAAGAATGGAAAGTTTCAAAATCTCTGCCTTGATCTCCCCCAGATTGAACGGGACCTGTTGCAGGAATAACATTACCACATATTCTTGCTTTAGTTATGTGCCGACAAATATGCTCAAATTCAAAATAGCGATTATGTACACCTAATTGGTCAATGCCGAAGCGTATGTGTTGAGTTACTATTTCTTTGTTCACAGTTAGTTATTAGTATATTAAATTTGTTCGAAGGTACATCTTTACTTCTTGAATACCAATCAGAAACAAAAAATATAACAAATCACATTTCATGTAAATCTTACATCACTTCTTCCCCACATAATCCTCCAAACGAACCTTCCGAATCGTCAAATACGTTCCCTCCAAATGGTTAAAATCATTATCCGTAGTCACCAATACAAAATCCAGCACAGCGGCAGTAGCAGCAATCCACAAATCATTTTTTCCCATGTTTCGTGAAGTAAAATTGACAGATGTATCGGGCAATTTACCCTGACTGTATGCGTCAATCTCGGCGTATTTTTTGAAAATTTCGGTTACATTAATGTCGGCTATCAGGAAGCGGTCAAGTAGGCGTTCCAATCGGGCTATTTTTCGTGCGCCCCATTTGTTGCGAATCGCAATAGATTCTATCTCGCCTACGGATACGGCTGATACGGTAAGGTTATTTTCAAGGCTCAATAATTTCAAGTCATTTTCAATCTGTCGGGCGATGTCATTGGCACGGCTATAAATCACTAAGATGTTGGTATCCAGTAT
>CALCMV010000132.1 GCA_937967535.1 uncultured Saprospiraceae bacterium | reverse complement strand
CACGCAATCGTGTGCACATTTATTTGGAATCAGAAGACCAAAAAACGACAGGAATTATTGGTGATGAATGGCTATTACGACCTATTGACACGGAAGTTTTTTATGATGAAAATAAGCGTAGTTTTATGTATAATAATTATCCTATTCCAATGAGTGAATGAGTGTCCCGTATAGCTATCGGGATGAATGAGTGAATGTTAATATAATGAAAAAACATTCACTCATTCGTTTATCTCATAATAGCTAGAGGATACTATTGAATCACAAGGGCTTGTGCCTGCAATGCTTCTCTATCTCTGACCAACAGGCGTTTGCGATTAAAAGTAATTAAATTATCATTTCGCAATTCATTCAAAACGGTGGTGACGGTTTGGCGGGAAGTGGCTGTCAGATTAGCAATTTCTTGATGCGTATAAAATTTTCGGACTACCCATTCATACCCTACGCGCTGTCCGCTATCTTGTACCATTTCCAATAGAAATTCGACAATACGTGTGCGCGAATCTTTGAATACCAAAGACTCTAAGCGACGCTCCATTTTGAGCAAGCGAGAGCCGATAATATTCATAATGAAAGCACCGACTTTAGTATGTTCGCGCATCAGCATACGCATTTCCTCTACGGTCACAACGCAAGTATTTGTATGTTCCTGTGCTATCGCAAAGTCACGCCGTTGTCCTTCACCGATTAAAGCCAATTCCCCAAAAACTTCACCTTTACTGAGGATGGCTTTGGTAATTTCTTTGCCGTCTTCCGAGTATGTACCTACTTTGATACTTCCTTCATTTATGAAGTATAGTTTATCGGAATTTTCTTCGGGTAGATAAATATATTCGCCCTTTTTGAAATTTTTCTGTGCCACATTTTCATGGGCACCTTGTTTACGCTTGGTTGGGCAAAAGATGCCAATTACGTCAACATTTTCAAGATACCAAAGCGATTGATTTGTTGCTGCCATATAGTTTGGATTTTTCCATTTGTCAGATTTTTTACCAAAACCTTCAAAATCATGTACATGTTTCATGTACCTTGCAAAAATAAAACATTTTGCAATATTCACGACATTTTTTCATGGTGTATTTTATTGAATATTGCATCATAATCCTTTACAGATTCACTCCAATCATACTTTTTTACATAAGATTTGGATAAAAATTGCTTATTTGGGTGCGAATTTATGCGTACTTTCAGAAGTTCAACAAAGTGAACACGATTATCGTACAAATGTTGAGTCTGGTCTTGATGCGTTATGTGTTCAGGGTATGCTAATCGTTTGGGTAACAGTGGATAAGCCCCACAATATATTGCTTCTATCACACTAATACCAAAAAAATCTTGTTGGCTAGTGACAGGTAAAATATCGGCTTTCCATAGTAGTCGGGCGTAGGTCTCAAAATCAGGTGCGTAACCAAAATGTACAATGTGTCGTGCCAATTTTTGCTTTGCTTCTGCAAAAACAGGCGGTGATTCGCTATAATTTTCTCCTAAAACGATGAGTTTGAATTTAAAATCAAGTTCGGAGAGTTGGTATAAAATTTCAAAAAACTCTTTCGGATTTTTATCATATTCCCAACGATGATTCCACAAAATAGTTGGCACATCATTATTTTTCGCTATGCGAAATTTATCAAATTTCAATAAATCCATACCCAAATAAAGCACTGCGCTTTTTGCCTGAATTTTATCTACATTTTGTAATCCGCGATGGTCGGGATATACCTTCAAAAAACCATGTAAAGCCTCCAAAAATGAAGCCTTGTGGTAGGCAGAATTGAACAAGACCCAATCCGCCGCCAATGCACTCGTATAATTGATAAACCCATAATGTCGGTCTTGACGAAGGCGTACATCCGCGTCGCGGGGCGACCAAGGGTAAGTGAGTTGATTTTCGTGAAAATAGAGTGCTACAGGCGTGTGTGCAGTACGCTTGCGCGTAAGAGTGAGAAAGGTGCTGAGGTCAAGCATTGAAGTTGCCAGAATCAAGTCAGGCTGGAATTTGCCCGCCATAAATTTTTCTGCCAAAGTCACCGCCCCGCCGTGCATCCGCCATTTCCAATGCCGACCTTTGAGCGTGAGTAACTCGACATGGTGCCGACTATTGGCAGCGAATCCCTCTGCCCAAGCTTTGTGGCTGCCGATGTAAAAGGGTTCGAGAAGGAGAATGTTGAGTTGTGTCATTTTTAAGTGCAAATTCAAGTGCAAAATAAAAAATTGAACTTGATTTTGTACTTGTTCAAGCTGCTTTTTGTTTTTGTTCGGATAGTAACTCAATCAGAGGCGTGATGGCAAAGCCTCCTATCATCCAAGCCAACGAATCATTCGGTTTTCCTTCTTGATTGGCTGCTGCTGCTTTGATATTTTGATTGATTTGATGGATGGCAGCTTCGGGATTTGAACGATTGAATACCAATATATTAGGATGGTCTTTTAATTGAGGATTTAGTGTAAGTAATTCATCTTCAAGCAATAATATGGCAGGGATATGTACTTTCAAAGCATATAACCATTCTTTGCGAACAAAGTCCAATTTATCTCCGTCTTGAGTAGCGATGCCAACGAAAAGATGAGAACTTTTAATATCACTACGTGTACTGAAGTTTGGCTCATCCTCGTATTTGAAAAGGCTCAAATCTGTTCTGAAGTTTTGGTCCTGAAATCTAAATGCTAAAACAGATACCATATATCGTTCAGAATCAGAAAGAGAATATGCGATGTATGCTTTCATTTTGATTGCTTTAAAAGTTTCCAGTAATCAGGGAAGTATTGTTGCTGCAAATCTTCCCTTTTAAAAATCAGAGAAATAAAATCCTCACCCGTCCATATCTCAAAACGGAACTTAAAACATTTGCTATGATGGCTCTGCCGAAGTCGTTCAAACATATCAGTAGTACCCGATGTAGGTCCGGTTTTACAAATCAGTAAGTAGCCATTGGCATTATATTGATGGAGCAATCCTATAATGTTGGTTTGCGCCAAGTGTTTCGGCGATACAGATTCTTTGTGAAATTTACAC
>CALCMV010000131.1 GCA_937967535.1 uncultured Saprospiraceae bacterium | reverse complement strand
AAAACAAAACGTTCCGTATCTTTACCCCATGTCCGACCTACAAACCAAAATAGAATTTTTAAAAAGCGTAGGACCGCAACGTGCCGACTTACTCAAGACGGAGTTGGGCGTATTTACCTTTGCGGATTTGCTCATGCACTTCCCCTTTCGGTATGTCGATAAGACGCGATTTCATAAAATCCGCGACAGCCGCGAAGAAGGCGCGAATGTACAATTCAAAGGCACGATACGCCGTATGAATTTGGCAGGCGAGGGGCGGAAGATGCGTTTGATAGTCAAATTCAAAGACGATACGGGCTTTATAGATTTGGTGTTTTTTAAGGGTATTAGTTGGGTGCAAAAGAAGTTGATAGTCGGTGTGGAGTACGTCGTATATGGCAAACTCTCCAAGTTTGGCAGCAACTTCAATATCGTACACCCGGAGATAGAACCCGTCACCGAAGCCAACCTCAGCGAAGCCCTTTCCCTCGAACCCGTTTATCCGAGTACCGGAAAAATGGAAGGCAAAGGCTTGGGAACGAAAGGCATTATGAAACTCCAAAAAATACTACACAATCGCCTCAAAGAGATGGAAATGCCCGAAACCCTCCCGGATTATCTCATGGAAAAAATGCGAATCCCCAATCGCAAAACCGCTATGTTGGACATCCATTTTCCGAAAGATAACGAAGCCCTCAAACTCGCTCAAAACCGCCTCAAATTTGAAGAATTATTTTTCCTCCAATTACGACTCTTGCAGATACGTAGTCGCCGCAAGCATAGCATACGCGGACACGTTTTTGAAAAAGTAGGCGAACATTTTACCCGTTTTTATGATGAAAAATTAGAATTTGAACTAACGGGCGCACAGAAGCGTGTCATCAAGGAAATCAGGAATGACATGGGGCGCGGCGTACACATGAATCGCTTGTTGCAAGGCGATGTGGGGAGTGGCAAAACGGTGGTCGGGCTGCTGTCGATGTTGATTGCTTTGGACAATGGTTTTCAAGCCTGCCTGATGGCTCCGACGGAGATTTTGGCACAACAACATTATGCCTCGATTACCGAAAGTTTGTCGGGATTGGGTATTCAGGTCGGCTTTTTGTCGGGTAGTGTGAAGGGTAAAAAGCGTAAGCAATTGCTCCAACTCGTCGGTGAAGGTGTGATACAGATTTTGATTGGTACACACGCTTTGATTGAGGAATGGGTCGAGTTTTATAATATCGGTTTGGCGATTATAGATGAGCAACATCGCTTCGGAGTCGTACAACGCGCCAAGCTCTGGAAAAAAGGCACAGGCTCTCCCCCGCACATCCTCGTGATGACTGCCACGCCTATCCCACGTACTCTCGCGATGACGCTCTATGGCGACCTCGACGTATCGGTCATCGACGAACTCCCGCCGGGGAGAAAAGAAATTAAAACGCTACACAAAAACGAAACAAACCGGATGCGCGTGTTCGGTTTTATGCGCGAACAAATCAAAGCGGGGCGACAGGTGTATATCGTTTATCCATTGATAGAAGAATCAGATTATGAACCACTCGAAGACCTCAACAATTTGATGGAAGGCTACGAGGCGATTTCTAAAGATTTCCCCCCGCCGGACTACCAAATCAGCATCGTACACGGACGACAAAAAGCCGCCGACAAGGATTTTGAAATGCAGCGTTTTGTGAAAGGAGAAACGCAAATCATGGTCGCTACAACGGTGATTGAGGTCGGCGTAAATGTACCAAACGCGAGTGTAATGGTGATTGAAAATACAGAACGTTTCGGCTTGTCGCAATTGCATCAGCTACGCGGACGAGTGGGGCGTGGCGCAGAGCAATCCTATTGCATCCTGATGTCGAGTTTTAAATTGAGCAATGACGCACGTACCCGCATCCAAACGATGTGCCGCACCAATAATGGTTTTGAAATCGCCGAAGTAGATATGCAGCTACGCGGTGCCGGCAATATTGAAGGTACTCAACAAAGCGGTGTCATCAGTCTTCGCATGGCAGACCTCGCCAAAGACGGACGCATCCTCCAAACCGCCCGTGAAATCGCCATGCGTATTTTGGATGATGACCCGACATTGGAAAAGCCCATTCACGCGAGATTGAAAGCCTACCTTGAAGCGGAAAAGAAAGGAAAATCTGGTTGGAGTCGGATTTCTTGACAAGTTCAAGCGCAAGTATCAAGTTCAAGTTCAAATTATGTAGAATTAAACCCAAAATTTGAATTAAAAATTAACCACAAAAACACGCGCTCACATAAAAAATCTATTTTTTTTAATTTTTTTTCGATTTTAATAAAAAAACATGAATAATTAAATATTTGATTATCAGTATTTTATAAATTTTTTTATTTTGATTTGTAAAAAAGTGCCAAACCGTTCCTATGTTTTACAAAATAAAGTGTGCTACTTGCAATCATAATAAATAATTCAGGATAGTTTAAAAAAACAAATTTAACTTAGAAGCAAGTCAAAAACCTCTAATTCCAAAAAGTAGCTCCACTAAAGCACATTTCAAAGACCACCTAAAATCACAATTGAAATACAGACAGTAAACCATTATTCGCAACAACAACAGCAAAAGTTTAATTTTATGAAAACATTAAAGAGTTCAATACTGGCAATACTCCTGATGACTTTCTGCCTTTCCACATCAGCACAGGATTCTTCTGTTAAAATTGATGTCAATTCAAATCAAGGAAGAGAAGGTGTCTTTATCGGACATCTCGCAGGTGATGCTGTAGGGCAAATGGTAGATGATACATATGTAGGCTATGAAGCCGGTAGATTCAATACCCAACACAGAAATACTTATGTAGGAAGCAGAGCCGGCTCTGAAGGTACTTTAGGTTCGTATAATACCTTTTTAGGATATAATGCTGGTAGGCATTGCGAAGCATCCAATAATGTATTTATAGGTGCGAGAAGTGGTGAGAATAATATCACAGGCGGCTTAAATGTATATATAGGTACATCTTCCGGAAAAAGTATCGTTGATAAAGAGGGATGCACAATTGTGGGAGCTTTTGCGGGTGAATTTGCTTCCGAGGCTAATAACACTTTAATAGGATATGTAGCAGGTAGAAACATACAAGGTGAACGAAATTCTCTTATGGGTTCTCAAAGTGCTCACCAAATAGTGGATGGCGAGGAAAATACAATGTTTGGTACATGGACAGGCTATAATATGACATCAGGAAGTCGAAATACTATATTCGGTACTTATGCAGGGCAACACAAAACATCGGGAAATGATAATGTATTTCTTGGATATGAAAGCGGAAAGGGTAATGACGGTGGAAGCGGCAATGTATTTATCGGCACACAATCCGGTAAATATGCAACAGGAAACAACCAACTATATATCGAAAATACAGACACACTCACCGCACCACTCATTTATGGTGATTTTGAAAAAGATAAAGTAGGTATCAATACCAATGATGTACCCGATGGTTATGCGCTCGGAGTACGTGGCAATATTATCGCAGAAGAAATTCGCCTCAAATTGTACGGAGATGGATGGCCCGACTATGTTTTTGAACCCGAATATAATAGACTTACTCTGGAGGAAACAGAACAGCAAATCGAAATACTCGGACATTTACCCGGCGTACCTTCAGCAGAGGAAGTCGGCACAGACGGCTTCCAAGTTGGCGAAATGAACGCCATTTTACTCGAAAAAATAGAAGAACTCACCCTTCATATGATTGATATGAATAAAGAAGTGAAAGCACTCCGTGAGGAAAATCAAACACTCAAAAAGCAAATGGAATCAATTATTAAGGATTAATCCCAAATCAACCCGAAATAAAACACGCTTTATAAGTGGTTGGACTGAACTAAGCGACACTTTCAGTTTTCATAATTCATTGAAAATGAATTGTTTATTTAAATTTAAACTTTCCCGACAACTGTACGGGATAAACTTATACTTCCACTTATTAGCCATTAATTATTGACACATTAGCCATTAAGAAATATATGTCTTTGAGCATCAGGTTTTTTTTGTTGTTGATGGATTACTACTGTAATTCTCGGTGTAGCCTCATTGAAGAGGTTACACCCTATTTTGACAATAACACCTGACAATTAATGACAAAGAAAATTCCAAATCAAAAAATAAATAATTCAACAACGACAAATAAAAATCTAAGCCATGAGAAATTTATTCAATATAGCTTTATGTACCTTTTTGGCAGTTATTTTTTTGCAAAACCCTTCTTATGCTCAAAGTGTAACTGAAGTTACCCGCGACGATGGTGTGGTCATGTACCGTGATTCAAAAGTCGGCAGATTTGATTATCATAGCCGACCACAAGATGATTTTGAGTTCTTTTATATGCGTGCTGCCGACAGCACAAACCTCAATAATATGGTTCTTACAGAGGATGGGATGATGCTCATCGGGGTAGATGACCTCTGTGGTGGTTTGGTACAGCTACCTCCTAGCATGCCGGAAGTCAAACTCTTTGTAGATGGTGGTTTTGATGTAGCCAAATACGGCTCAAGCCTCTGGTCGGTGATATCTGACGAGCGTTTGAAGAAAGATATAGTGCCGCTCGAAAACAGCCTTGATTTATTGAAACAAATCGAATTCTACGATTACGAATATAATGGACTTGCCACAAGTCCGAATGATAGCAAAAGGTACTTCGGCGTGATGGCACAGCAGATTCAGGAAGTACTGCCAAGTACCATAACCGGATATAAACAAAAGATGTATCCTGATGATGAAAAACCCGCTAATTTATTGAAATTCAATCCAAATGATTTATTCTATACCGGAATGAATGCTATCAAAGAATTGGCAGAAAGAACGGAAGAACTCGAAGAAGCACAAACTCAAAACCAGATTTTGGAAGAACGAGTAGAGGCACTGGAAAACCAAATGACTGCCCTACTGACTGCCTTACAAGGAAACAACAGTCCTGTAGTACCTGAACAGCAATACGAACCAAACACACAACAAGACCTACATATAGGAACAGCTAAATTGTTCCAAAATGCACCCAACCCACTTCACCACAGCACCAGAATTCGGTACTACTTGCCGGAAAATACGGCAAGTGCAAGCATCGAAATTCAGGATTTGACCGGTCAAATCTTGCAGCAATTTCCCCTAAACGGTGCGGGTGCAGGCGAAGTAACTTTCAATGCCAAACAACATGGTTTGGTAAGCGGTACATATCTCTACACACTCAAAATAAATGGGCAGGTTATTAACTCGAAGAAAATGATTTTAACTCAATAATCCCTTAAATAACTTCTAAAAATCACGCAGGTGTCGTTTGTCTCAACGACACCTGCTTTTTTAGTTCATCATTTAGAGCATGTTTGGAATTTTTTAAACTGATAATCAATTAAATCTAAAACCACTCATATTGAGCGGTTTTTCTATACACTCAAGCAGAGGTGTTTAATTTACTCAGCCTTCACAACTACTAAACAAAGATACTAAATGGTAAAAATTTAGTATCTTTGTCCTTTTAGAACGTGTGTAAAAATTACACAAACTATCGCGAAGTACGCAAAGTTTTGATTGTCGCCACTCCCCGCATGAAAATCACCTATTTTAAATTTGTTATACACACGAAAAGAAGTGACCTTTTGCACGACATGGTACACTACCTAATTTGACTTATATCAATTTGTTGAAAAAATCTACCAATATGGAAAATCTGACAAATGAACAAACGAGAATGCTTCAAATCAACAAAAGACAAAAATCCTTTTATGAGAGCGAAGAAGAAATGATGCTCGAATCAAAGGGCAACAAAGCCACACAGATTTGGCGAAAAATGCGTCGCTCCCAACAACGATACCGCGAAATGCTTGGTATAGATGAACTGGTGTATAAAAAACACTGGGAATGGATGGGCGATTTGTCGGATAAAAAAGTACTGGATCTAGGGTGCTATTCAGGCAACCCTAAAAGTCTTGACATTGCCCAGAAATCAAAATCTTATCTCGGTATTGACCTTAGTGAACCTGCTATTAATTTGCTTAAAAAAAATCTAGAAGCAACCCAAGCCACTAATGCCCGTGCAGAAGCAGTCGATTTTTTGGAAGAAGATTTTCAAGAAACTTACAAGGGGCATTTTGATGTTATTTATGCTCATTCAGTTGCACACCATTTCAAATACTTTGATACTTTTTTAAAATGCGTAAATAACTGTTTAGCAGATGATGGAATAGTTATCACATTTGACCCTCTTAAAACCTCCCTTCCTGTTTGGGCACTGCGTACTGCATATCGTCCTTTTCAATCCGATAAAGACTGGGAATTTCCATTTGGCAGGAAAACTTTTGATGAAATCAGCGAATATTTTACAATAAGGGATTTGCAAGGTGTAATGGGAAGCGCAAAATGGGGCATCCCTATCTATTTACTGAACAAAAATATGGGCGAGCGTATGGGCAAGCAGTTTCAGGCAAGAGATGAAGTTCAAGCCTCTAAACTTGGTAGTGGATTATGGAGTTGCTTGCAAGTAACTATGTGTTGGGGGAAAAAATAACGAATGGAAAAGCGTAAAGCCATAACAACATTAATGTCTTCGCCAAATTATGAATTTTGAATGACAAATGAATTTAAACTTTACTTTGTTTTTTACTGATAATTATTAATAAATAAATTAAATATTTTTTATTATTCAAAATTCAAAATTGGCGAACACATTGTTAGAGCATGTTTGGAATTTTTTAAGCTAATAATCAATTCCAAACATGCTCTTACTCTTTACACCGTCATAATATCCTTCTCTTTCGTGGCGAGTACTTCATCAATCTTCTTTCCGTAAGCATCCGTCAATTTCTGTGTCTTTTCCTCTTCACGCTTACCGGCATCTTCCGGGTAGCCATCTTTTACAGCTTTTTTCAAAAACTCCATCATATCCCGACGTGCATTACGGACGGTAATTTTGGCATCTTCGCCGTATTTTTTGACTTGTTTTACGAGGTCGCGCCTACGTTCCTCTGTCAGCATGGGCATCACTACGCGGATGATTTGTCCGTCATTTTGCGGTGTTACACCCAAGTTGGCTTGAAAAATTGACCGTTCGATGGGTTCGAGCATACTCTTTTCCCAAGGCTGAATGGTCAGTGTACGCGCATCCAACGTACCAATACTCGCCACTTGCTTCAGTGGCGTAGGTGAGCCATAATAGTCCACCAAAAGACTGTCAAACATCGCCGGCGAGGCTTTGCCCGTCCTGACTTTGGAGAGTTCGCGTTGGAGGTGCGATATGGCTTTCTCCATGTTTTCCTCTGCATCTTCGTAATACAGGTCTATTTCTTCTTGCATGATTGTTTTGGTTTAAAAACGAATTAAGTTTAAGTTTAATTCAAGCTGCAACGCAACCCGAATCACCTATACATTAACAACAAAAAAACAATAAATTGTTGAAAATAAGTAATGTTGTAGGAGATTTTTTAAGGATTATCATATAGAAGTCACCATAGAAAAGCCTGATTTTAACCGAAAAAAAGAAATAATTGCGGTGGGTGGATGGAGAGAAAATTTTCAAAGCAAAATAAAAATCTCGCTACTCCTAGCACTAAAGCCGTCCATATCGGATTCGAACCGATGACCTTCGCCGCGACAAGGCGCTATCCTAGACCAGACTAGACCAATGGACGATTTAAGTTTAAGTTTATCCCGACAACTGTACGGGATAAACTTAAACTTCAAAGAGTACGCCCGGTGGGGTTCGAACCCACGACCCCCTGATTAAAAGTCAGGTGCTACCACCAGCTGAGCTACAGGCGTATGTATTAGTTTGTAAGTTTTTTGATTTTGCTTCGCAAACTTTTTCTCTATCTACCCTAAACGAAAAAAGTCCTGATTTCACAAGGAAATCAGGACTTTACAAAGTTTGCTTTTTATTGTCGTCAACTTCATAATATACCAATTCCCTTGCGCCGGATTTTATCCGCGTTGGCTGCCTTCTTATCGGCTTTGATTGATATGTTATTGAAATTTGTCATTTTTATTATTTTTAAATTCCAAATCAAACTTGAATTATATCCAGTTGGAATTTGGAATTTATTTTTTGGAATTTTTACATCGTATGAGAACAAGGAAACAAGAATAAGTTAATTTGGGTGGTTTATCTTTTTCGTTGTCCATTGATGCGACAGGAATAAATACGTTTTAGGATAAAAGAAAGTTCGCGCAGCGTAATTTTTTTTATGAAAATAATTTTAAATCGTTGATTATCAATAAAATAAAACACACAAAAAACTCGCTACTCGTAACTCGCTACTCGCTACTATTGCACATTCGTACCCTTAAAGACAATTTTCATTTTTACATCCTCAAGGGGTCTATCACCGGGCTGAGTTTTTACGGCAGCGATTTTGTCGATGATATCCAAGCCTTCCGTCACTATACCAAATACGGTATAATCTCTATCCAAAAACGGTGTTCCACCGACTTCTTTGTAGGCTTCACGTTGTTTTTCGGGATATTTGTAGCCGGTACGCATTTCCATCCCGTCAAGTTGTGCATCATTCTGTATATCGCCTTGTACGATGTAAAATTGTGAGCCTGAAGACCGCTTTTGGGGATTGGACGGACCGCCTGTACGGGCTGCCGAAAGCGCACCTTTGAGGTGGATGTTTTCATCGTCAAATTCGGCGGGAATAGTATAACCCGGACCGCCCATACCAAGTTGCCGACCGGGACGTGCATTACGCGAGTCGGGGTCGCCGCCTTGTATCATAAACCCTTGAATGACACGATGAAACAAGAGGTCGTCATAATAATTTTCAGCGACTAATTTCAGAAAATTATCTCTGTGTTGAGGGGTGCTGTCGTAGAGTAGGATAGTCATATTGCCATACTCGGTTTGGAGTTCTACGGTACAATTCTTAGCTTCTGCCACAGTAATTACTTTTGATGTGATTTGTTCTTTTTTGCCTTTTACAGCTTTTAATGTAACGGTGTATTCACCGGCTTTTGTATATTGATGTTTGTCGGGTTTGTCTTTAGTAGAGCTATTACCATCGCCAAAATCCCAGAAGTATTCATCAGCATTTTTTGAGTCATTTTCAAAACCTACTTTAGCGATTGGCGCAGGTTGGTCGAGATTTGTGGTGCGAAAAGCAGCCGTCGGAGTAGCACAAGATGCCATTCCCAATGCCGCAATACACAAGGCGAGATATAAAATATTTTTAATCATATGTTCCTGTTTCGTTATTTATTGATTCGTGTATTCATTATTCGTATGAAATACACGAGTTTTGCCAAAAATAAAAAAGGTTCGCCCAACGGACGAACCTTTCCTATATCTTTTTTTAAATTTCCAATATCAATACCGATAACTATCATGGACGAATCCATTTAGCGTGTTTTTTTTAGTTGGAATTTAGTATTTGAATTTTTTACCAAAGTACGGTTTGCATATCATTTGCAGCGTAATAATCTTTGATGAGGTCTTTCAACTCTTTACGTGCAAAGAAAATGCGGCTTTTCACCGTACCGAGTGGCAATTCAAGTTTATCGGCAATTTCCTGATATTTGAATCCTTCGTAGTACATCAAAAACGGCACACGGGTACTTTCGTCAATTTGGTCAATGATTCCGTGCAATTCCTTCATCATAATATTAGAACTCGCTTTGTTGCCAATGCTGTGTTGTCCTGAATTGATGTAGTAATTGTTTGCCGTCGAGTCAATCAGTGTATTAGCTTTGACTTTTTTGCGATAATTATTGATGAAGATATTCTTCATTATCGTAAAAAGCCATGCTTTAAAATTCGTGCCCGGACGAAATTTGTCACGGTTTATAATTGCACGATAGGCAGTCTCCTGAAACAAGTCTTTGGCATCTTCTACATTTTTTGTGAGATTGTATGCAAAAGCCTGTAGCATCGATGCCTGCTTATCAAAGTCCTTATCAAAATCTAGTGCAGACATAATCTTATAGTTTTGGTTAATAAAAGGTGCTTTTTAATGACACCATAGTTGCTCAATTATATGTTTTTTCAAATTTACAAATTTACTTATCAATAATCAAGCGAGTAAGGCATAAGAATATGTTAGCATTTTGTTAATTTAACTTTATAGGCTTATTTTAATTATCTGATAATCAATTAATTATATGTTTATTTAGACTAATTCTAAAGTTTTTATTTCTTTCAAATAAATATGAAACTAATGTCAAAGTGGCGACTTTCTTCTCAAAACCTATGTCACAATATCAGGAGCTAGTCAAAAGGCAGACATTTTGACAGGCAATAATTTTAAGCAAGTGAATTTTTTAATGAATAATGCGATAATGAGAAGATGTTCATCTCATTATCGCATTATAAATTTTACACAATAAATTCACCCAGACTAAACAAGCATTTCATCATCAATCTCTTCCAACCACGCACTAATTTCTTTCGCCACATTTGCGATACAATCTTCCTCAAAGGGCGATTGTAGATTGGCGAGTTTCACCAATTCGAGGAAAGGACGACTGCCTCCTGCTTGGCAAAGTCTTACATAATCATTCCATGCAGTGTCGTGGTCTTTATGGTCTTTTATCCAAAATTGGAACGCACAAATCTGCGCCAATACATAATCAATATAATAAAATGGTGTAGAAAAGAGGTGTCCCTGACGTTGCCAAAAACCGCCTTTTTCCAGAAAGTCATGCCCCTGATAATTGCGATAGGGAAGGTATTTTTTCTCAATTCTGCGCCAAGCCGCATTTCGTTCTTCTATACTGATTTTAGGATTTTCGTAGACAAAATGCTGAAATTCATCAATCGCTGCACCATAACACAAGAATATCAACGAACTGCTCAAATGCAGGAATTTGTACTTGTCGGTATCTTCTTTGAAGAAACCCTTCATCCAGGGCCAGGTAAAGAACTCCATACTCATCGAGTGGATTTCGCAAGCCTCAAAAGTGGGCCAATCGTACTCCTGAATACCCAGATTTCGACTCGAATAGACCTGAAAAGCATGACCCGCCTCATGGGTCAGTACATCTATATCGCCGCTTGTACCATTAAAATTGGAAAAGATAAACGGGGCTTTATATTTATTGATATACGAGCAATAGCCGCCCGGTGCTTTACTTTTTTTGGCTACGAGGTCCAACAAATTATTGTCGAGCATAAAATCAAAAAACTCGTGAGTTTCGTCAGAGAGTTCTTCGTACATTTTTTTGGCTTTGCCGATAATCCATTCCGGTTCGCCTTTGGGCTGCGGATTGCCGGAAGCAAAATGCAAACCTTCATCATAAAATTTCAACTCATCAAGTCCGATGCGTTTAGCTTGGCGTTCGCGGAGGCGAGTGGCTAAAGGAACGACGTGTTTATGGATTTGCTCGCGAAATGCCGCCACATCTTCGGGCGTATATTCAGAGCGCATCATGCGTGCATAACCCAATTTTACGAAATTTTCGTAGCCCAACTCCACTGCCATATTGTGGCGGCGATGTACGAGGCTGTTGTAAATGCCTTCGATTTCGTCGGCATTATCTACATAAAACTGCCATTTGGCAATTGCCGCAGCTTTGCGCGTAGCACGGTCTCTGGATATTTCGAGGGGCAAAATAGACGACAAATTATACTCTGCACCATTAAAGTTGATACGTGCAGAGGCTCGTAATTTTGTGTATTCGCTTTTCAGGCAATTTTCGTTGCGAAGCCCATCCAGTAATTCAGGCTTGAATGTTTTGAGCGTCAATTCGGCTATCGTGAAAAGTTGTGTGCCAAACTCTGCTTCCAATTCTTTACGAAAACGCGCGTCTGCCAAAAGCTTGTAAAACTTGGTGTTCAATGCCTGAAATTGAGGATAATTGAGGTCAAAAAATGTATTTTCTTCCTCGTAAGTTTTGTCTTCTATATTGATGGAATGGCGGATACGGCACAAGTTGTTCATAGAATCAAACTCAAGGCGCATCGCTGCAATTCGTTCAAAAGCAGTTTTTTGGGCATCGAATGTCTGTGCCTTAGCAAAGTCGTCAAGTACTTGCGAAAACTGCTCTGTAAAGTCCTCTAGGATAGGGCGTTTGTATGGAAATTCGTGAAATTTCATAATCGAATCATTTGAAGGGAGTGAAGCACGAGTTTGCATGGATTTTTGTGTTAAAATCAACTAACAAACCTTATTTAATTTTGTGTGAATAGCTTCATATACCAAATGTACAAAATTTATGCTAATGCTACAGAAAAAATTAACTATATAATTCGAATCTTACAAAATGGTCGATTCTTCTGATTAATTGTATTTTATTTAAATAAATGTTAAACGACTAAGCTATTATTTTGTTTCATATTTGGAAATAAATAGAGTTTTTTGTCTTTGTTTGAATTATAAAAATTAATGAAAAACACATTGAATTATTTCTTATTATAAATTTCACTAAAAAATAAATAATATTTCACAGTAGAATATATTTAATTCGTGACACAGTAATTAACTAATTTTGAACGAATAGATTGTATAATTTTTGATTGAATTGGACTTTGGATATTGGAAAATTAGGGAATCGGGAAATTAGCTAATTAGAGCATGTTTGGAATTTTTCAGTAGAATAAAAATTGCAATAAAATTAATTTTAAATAAAACATAAATCAAAACAAGTTATTGATAGTAAATGTTTTACTTAATTTTCGATTTTCCGGAGGTGTTCGAGTTAAAATAGGGAATAGTTGCAAGGCGAATGTTTTTATGAAAAATGGCTGTCTGAATACTCAAATATCCACTTTTGATAAAGGAATTCGCCTTGCAACTCACATATAATCATTTACCCTATTTTTGTCGAACACCACCGATTTTCCTAATGTCCAAAGTTCTGTTAAACACGTTCTAAGTCAAAAATCGCTCAATCAACAATCAACAATCAACAATAATTCATGGATTCATTGACACAGATTACGCTGGGTGCGGCGGTAGCAGAAGTGACACTCGGTAAAAAAGCAGGCAACCGCGCCATGATATGGGGGGCAGTAGCAGGTACGATTCCCGATTTGGATATTATCGCCAATCTATTTACGGGCGATATACACGCATTGGCAATACATAGAGGATTTAGTCATTCGATTACTTTTGCGGTGATTGCTGCGCCGATTTTCGGGTGGCTGGTCTATCAATTTTACCAAAGACAAATAGACCGTTCGAAAATCTATAAAGGTTCGATGACGACAATTATCGGGCTGCTTTATCTGATGATTTTAGGCTCGGCAGTCATCGTCCCCACGATACGCGGGGAGATACCTTCGCTCCTCACTGCGGCAATTGTAGTCGGGATGGGTGTACTGACAATCAGGTACTTATGGAAATATTATCGCACCGAATGGAGCGACATCGGGCAGCGCATCACTTGGCGCGAATGGTCTTGGTTGTTCTTTTGGTCGGTTTTTACGCATCCCTTGTTGGATTCGCTGACGGCTTTCGGAACGCAGCTTTTTCTACCTTTTACCAACTACCGCGTGGCACTCAATGTGATTTCGGTGGCAGACCCTTTGTATACTTTTCCGTTTTTGATTTGCCTCATTATTGCCTCTATGATGACGCGCGGCACCAATCGTCGTGCCATCGCAAATTGGGCGGGTATTGCACTCAGTAGCTTGTATATGTTGTGGTGTGTCAATAACAAGTTTAAGGTCAATCGCGCTTTTGAAACTTCGCTGCAATATGCCGAAATTCCTTACATTCGCTATACCAACGGACCGGTGATTTTCAACAATGTTCTTTGGAATGGAACTGCCGAAACGGAAGATGCTTTTTACATGGGTATGTATTCGATAAATGATAAACGACCTCATATTAAGTTCCGAAAAATACCCAAAAATCACGAACTACTCGCAGATTATGAAGATACTTACGAAATTAAAACCTTACGCTGGTTTTCCAATGGTTTTTTTAATGTAGAAGAAAAAGCGGACGGCAAACTCGTCCTCAATGACCTCCGCTACGGTTCTGCCAATAGTGCCGTAGACGACGAAAACGAAGCCCTCGAATTTGTATTTAAATTTGATATTGCAGATAAAGACGGCAAATTTGAAGTGACCGAAAGCCGCCAAATGCGCGAAGAAGCCCTGAACGACGAAGGCGAAAGCATGGCAGATATGCTGCAAACCATCTGGAAAAGAGCAGAGGGAATTTAGGGATTTTTGATTTTCGATTTTCGATTTTTGATTTTTGATTGGATTTTTGATTGGATTTTTGATTGGATTTTTGATTGGATTTTTGATTGGATTTTTGATTGGATTTTTGATTGGATTTTTGATTGGATTTTACTCCGTAAAATAAGGGATATTTCACGGAGTAAAATCCAATCAAAAATCAAAAATCACTCAATAAGACCAGAGGTCGTGTTCAAAGTTGAGCATTTCTTCTTCGATTTTGAGGCTTTCGTAGAGGGCATCTTCGCCGGTTTTGTATTCTTCGATGCGGCGGTCGTGTACATTGCCTTCTTTTATGATGTAGCTTGAAAAAAAGCGAGCTTCCATCAAGTGTTCCCAAGACAGCGTTTGGTCGGCAGCGAGGGGGTTCATGGCTTCCTCACCTGCCAGATACTTACGAATATTTGGATAATAGACCCAAAACATCGGGTACTCAAAACGCAAAATTCCATTATCGTCATATTCCTCTTTCAAAGGTGCGAGTCCTAAGATACGAACTTGCATCGTGGAGGTTTCTTCGTCAAAAAACCAAACTTCTTTGATGCGGTATCGCTTCACATCTTCGGGGTTAAATTGGTCTTGGGTAACGGTAATTATTTGCTCATAAGTGTCGGGGTCTATCACGGAAATAGTATCTGAACTGTATAATTGCCCTTGAATTTCCTCACCCGTCATGGGTGTCGAAAATTTATCGTCAAGCGTACTATATGGTATGATGTCACCGCTTTCGATACCGCGCAATAAGACACTAATCAGCGGATTTTGTGGCGCAGAAAATGATTTATTCATCTTCTCCCGCACATCAATCACGCGCCAAATTCGTTTTTCCCAAAAAACATCGGCTTCACGAATGTGGTCATACGCCAATACAGGCATCTCTTCTTTAGGTGTTTTTTCGTAAGGACTATCCAATGGCTGCGGCGCAGCTCCGCTTTCTGTCAGAAAAAAATCTTGGGCATTAAGTCCTTGATTTACAGTGAATAAAGTCGCAATTAACAGCAAAATTTTACTTCGCATAAGTACATAGATTTAGTGGTCTTGTATTAATTTTGAATTTTGAATGAATGAATTGTAAATAACTCATTCCTCGACAATCAAGAATTCAAATTGACACAAAACATCTTGTGAAAAAATGGCAATAAATTATCTATGTAAAAATTTTAGATGCGATATAAGTGGGTGAAGTGGGTGAAGTTTAAGTTTAAGACGAAGTCTAAGTTTAATTGAAACTTAAATTTTTAAACTTAAACTTAAACTTAATAAGGATACAGCGTGGAATCCACGCCATATCCTGAAACTCTAACTAGAAGCTATAAGCATGTTACACACCTATAAACGCCTTTTACATATGATGATTACATTGGATTTGGAGTTTAACCTTTCTGTAACTTAATCTCAATCTCAAAAAAGGCTGTCATCCTCAATCAAGTTAGGAATGACAGCTTTTTTGAGTTTGAATTTTGATTTGCTTGTATAACGCAAGTCCAGAAAAAAGATACGAATAGCTCATTTTTTTAATAAATTGATAACATATTTAAATTGGACTTTGCACATTGGGAAATTCGGAAATCGGGAAATTGGGTAGCCGTTTAAGTTTGCTTGCGGGATAGTACTCGTCTGACGAAGGTTTTTGTGAAATGTAGTGATTTGCCTCATAAAATATTCGCATTAAATAAAGGGATTCGTCTGACGAGCTATTCGCTTTAGGCAAAGTTAGGCGGGTAGCTGGGAAATTCGGTAAAACACTCATAATCAGTAATTTGTATTATTTGCATTTTACTTAAAATTAGTTTTATTTGAATATTTATTTAATTGATAAACAATAAATTACATCTTCATTAGCTTAATTATCTAATTTCCCGGTTACCTAATATCCAAAGTCCGGTTTAAATAGATATTAAAATTGAAGTCGCATTTGAAGTTGAAAAAACTTTTATCAAAAAAAAACATTAATACATACAAATAACTATCTTAGCCCACCTTTGAATCAAAATCAAAAATCATATAATCAAAAATTATACAATGAATAAGCAGTTGACACTCACCAAACGCCCCGTTGGATTACCGGAAAAAGATACATGGACGCTGCAAGAAAGCGAAATACCGACCATCAAAGAAGGAGAAGTTTTGATACGTCAAGACTATATTTCGCTGGACCCTGCCATGCGCGGTTGGATGAATGAAGGGAAGTCTTATATTCCGCCGGTGGCTATCGGAGAGGTGATGCGTGCCGGGTCGGTAGGCGAAGTGGTGGAGTCACAACATCCTGATTATGTGGCGGGTGACTACCTGACAGGCTGGGGCGGCGTGCAACAATACGCTGTGACGGATGCTAAGGGTTGGTACAAAGTAGAACCTTCGCTCGCGCCTTTGCCGACCTACATCGGTACGCTTGGAATGCCCGGTATGACGGCGTATTTCGGGATTCTCGAAGTGGCAAAAATTAAGGAAGGCGACATCGTTTTGGTATCGGGCGCGGCGGGTGCTGTGGGGTCGGTAGTCGGACAGATTGCGAAGATAAAGGGCTGCCACGTCATAGGTATCGCAGGCGGACCGGACAAGTGTGCTTACCTAAAAGAAATTGGTTTTGACGGTACGATTGACTATAAAAATGAAGATGTACGCGCAGCCCTAAAACGCGAATGTCCGAAAGGTATTGATGTATATTTTGATAATGTGGGGGGCGATATACTCGACCACGCGCTTGCAAAATTGCGTATGCACGGACGCATAGCGATTTGCGGCGCGATTTCGCAATACAATAATATGGGAAACATTCAAGGTCCGAAAAATTACCTGTCGCTACTCGTCAATCGGGGTACGATGCAGGGTTTTGTGGTGATGGACTACGCAAAGCAATACCGCGAAGCAGCCATGCAAATGGGCATGTGGATGATGGAAGGCAAATTGAAATCGAAAGAAGCCGTTTTTGAAGGTATCGAAAATTTCCATGAGACATTTTTACGCCTATTTAATGGCGATAAAATGGGGAAATTGGTACTGAAAGTTTCTGAATAAAATAGCAAGTCGTAGAGGCTGACCGCGAATGCCTGTACCGACGACTTTAGCCGTCGCTGTTTTTTATTTTTTATTTATAAAAAACTAAAAAACAGTAAGTTACATATTATTTCGAGACGGCTAAAGTCGTCTGTACGGTATTCGTGGTCAGCCTGTAAAGCAGTCATTACAGTGTTTCCGTCCACCCTGCCCTTACAAGATTTGGAGTTACCATTTCTTCATAGTGGTATGGTTTTCAATCAAAAAAAAATGAAAATCACTCAAAAATCGGATAAATCAAAAATATTTCGACTAAAGCAATTCGATATTCGGCAAGAGGATAGCATGATGAAAGTCGGCACCGACGGCATCCTGCTTGGTGCATGGGCAAATGCGGATGCGCCACAGCGTATTTTGGACATCGGTGCAGGTACGGGTTTGATTGCCCTGATGATGGCACAACGCTACCCGCAGGTACGGGTAGACGCTATCGAAATTGACGAAGCCTCTGCCCTTGAAGCACTACATAATGTCCGAAATTCACCCTTCACAAATCGCATGGAGGTGCTGCATAAATCTCTACAAATATTTGCCAAACAAAGTGAGAATCGCTATGATTTGGTTCTTAGTAATCCCCCCTTTTTTAATTCAGGATTAGCAAGAAACGCAGCACGACACACGCATACACTCACTCACGAAGATTTGATTTTTTATGCAAAAAAATTGCTCAATGAACGCGGACAATTTTGTTTGATTTTACCTAAAAAAGAAGGAGAAGATTTTGTAGAATTAGCCAAAAATTATGGCTTATATTTAGCAGAAAAAATAAACGTGAAGCCCAAACCTAATAAAGCAATTGAGCGATTATTGTTACGATTTTCCAATTTTAATTTGAATAAAATAATTGAACTTGAATTAATCGTAGAAGAGGAAAGAGTGGAGCGCGTTTATACCAAAGAATACATTGAGCTAACAAAAGATTTTTATCTAAATACGTAACGGATTTTATTGACCACATCGAAGGAAGTCTAGCTTTGTGGTTTGTTGACAAGTAAGGTTTTGCCTTCCGTGAAATTAAATTGCATGATTAGTTGTCTATTGAACCATCTGATTGCCGATTTGAGGCACTCAGATGGTTCGACAATCTTGTTAAATTCTTATTGCTTAACAAACTTTATTGCGGAAAAATTCTCCGATTGAATAAAATAAATGCCGGACGATAAACCCGAAACATCCATAATACCATCCGTTGGTACTGTTTGTATTATTTTTCCTGACATATCAATAATGTTTACATCAATGGTTGAAGTCAGATTGTCTAATATCAAATTATCTGAAGTGGGATTAGGGTAAATTAATAATTGCTCTTCTGTAGGCTGTTGGACACTGACCACGAGGTCTAACCTGGAAATTTTGTTAGAACCAAACTCCGAGAAGTACAATACACCATCTTTGATAGCAATGCCCGTAGGGTTGAAGCCATTAGCAATATCTACTACGGTTGGGTTGGTTTCGGTGACATCTATCTTGGATATTTTGCCTTCGACACTAAATTGAGAAAAATATAATTCATTGCCATAGGCAAATAAATGATTGGGGTTGTTGATACCTGAAGAGACTACGGTTACGGGTTGGGGATTAGCTTGTGTCAAGTCTATTTTATTAATGATTCCACTGGTAAAATTAGCGATAAATAACTCATTTCCAATGACTGCTACACCTGTTGGGGCTACCAGCCCGCCCGATATTGTGATTCCGTCGGAAAAGGGTTGGGTGCTAGTGTCTATGAAGCGAATATTGTTACCGTCGGTACAATATACTATATTGTCACTGATGGTCAAGCCGGATGGTGCTGCTATGGGAATAGAGTTTGGAGCGATAATAGGTGAGCTGATGTCTATATACGAAACCCTGCCACCTGTTTGTTCCGCAACAAATAAATAATTCCCAGTGACCCCGACTCCGAAGGGAGAACCAAGATTGGTCAGTATGGGTGTTTTATTTGGAGGATTGTCGTCCAGATTAATTCGGGAGACTACTCCGCCGTAGTATTCAGATACGTAGAGGTCTTCGCCGTCAATGAATAGCCCGGATGGTCCGTCTACTCCGACGAAAAAATCGGTGACCTGTGCAAAAGTAATTATTACAGATAAACATAAGCATAAGGAGAGTAAAGTTCTTTTCATTTGTAAATTATTTTATGAATTAATAAAAGAATATTAAAATTACAATTAACCATGCAAATTTACAAGAGAATGGGTTTTAATATGTACTTTTTATGGTTTTGGACTTTGGACAAAGTGGGAATTAGGTAACTGGGAAATTAGGTTTAAAATTGTAATTCAGTGATAATCAATTGAATATTGAATGTTTTTTATTATTAAAATAAAATAGTTTATTAATTCTTTTATGTAAAATTCTAAAAAAGTCCCGTAGTTATCGGGATTACCCAATTTCCTCTGTCCAAAGTTTAATTATCAATAAATTCGCAAAAAAAATGGCTCATGTAGGAAATCAGGTGGAGGGCAAGGCACACGCGAATCCTATAAGGTTTTCGAAAACCTTATAGGATTGATTACCAGCACTTTACTTCAATTTAAATTGAAAATCAACCTGCGTTCCACCTAATTTTCTACATGAGCGAAAAAAATTAGTACATTCGTGGCAAAAACAAGTATTATATTATCAGAAATGATTTTTCTCATGTAGAGTATTAAATACTTTAAATATGTGAAGTCCTATCCACTGTCAAAAAACCATATTCTCGCATTACCTCACCCAATTTTTCTTCTATTTCTTCTTTGCTAAAACCATATTTTTCGAGCGAATAGCTGTGTTTGCTTTTGTATTTTTCGGGAGCATTTAAATGAGTTTCCAAGCGAACTCTAAATAGCTCTGACATAGGCATTTCAAAATGAGCATAGACATCTTCTATAACTTGTATTGGATTGGCAGTCAGATTTTTATATGGAACAACATAAAAGTTTTCTGCATTAAATTTATTTTTATTTTTATGAAAATAATTATACAAATCAATCGCAATTTGTCCTAATGTACGATATTCTACACTGTTTTCTGCCAATTCGGGCGCAATCCATTTCCACGATGCACTAAACATACTGATAAAAGAAGGTACAGCCGATTCGGGGTCGCGGATGAGGTACACGATATGCGCATCGGGGAAGACATCAAGAATGGTATTCAAACGCCCCGTTGTGATGACATTTTTGTTCAAAAGCGTCTTGCCTTGCCCTTCGGCATACATAAATCGTTGTATTGAACTGCGGTAGTATTTTCGTAGATTTCGGCGGTCGCGCTCAGGCATATCGTCAATGATGGTCAGGTAGTCAAATTCCTGCATATACGGACAAATCAAACATATCGCTACCGACAAAAAACTGAAAATATACAAGCCTTCGTCTTCTTCGCTTTGATTGAAACCCGTCGGGTGTATACCTTCCCACCCTTTGAAAAACCAACTATCCACCCAATCAAAAAAGCGACGAAACGGATGGCCGATTCTATGGTCTAAACGACTGATTAGCTGTACGATTTTGTAGAAAGTCACCGATGGAATTATGGTGTGGTAGAGCAACATATATACGTAGCGTTCCTCATCCATACACAAGAGTCGGTGCATAAAAGTCGTGCCACTACGCGGATTGCTGACGATGAAAACAGGACGCTCAATTTTTGTTTTACGATAGTTAAAAAACAGTACTTCATCCAACAATCGAAATACCAAAAGTATTATACAAACCAAGACCGCCACTATCACAAAAACTAAGGTAGCCAACAAACTTCGCCAAGTGAAATGTTTGACACAATTGAGATAGATAATTTTGAAGAATGTTTTGAAATGAATATATAAAATCGCTGACATGTCCTATTGCTCTATTCTGTTACAAATAGGGTCGGTGCTGCTGCACTTTTTATATCAAAAGTGCAATTCTATTTTTCAAAATCAGATGTAAAAATCTGATAATCAAATATTTAAAATAAAATAAATCAGGATAATTTAGAACTGCGCCTCCCAATTACCTTATTTCCAAAATCCAGTTAAATATGAAAAACGAATCAACACATTAATGAATAAATTAATCTCAAAGAAACAAAAAAAATCTTACTAATGGTTATACTCCAACACTAATTTTGAACTAAAATCAGACAATTTTTTTGGCTCTTATAGGATTTTGGTAAAACGTAAAACAATTTGCACAAAATGGATTATTTTTCAAAATAAATTGTTGAACATCACCCTCTGCCTATGAAATAAAATCCTTATTTGTATTTTGTTATACATACCATATTTCACCTTATTTCAAGGATAAATGACTTTTTGATTACCTTTGCAATCAAGACTAAGTATCATTCACTCCTTATCTTCCTAAACTATTAGACTTTGACATTTTGGAAATTCGGTAACTGAGAAATTCGGTTTGATTTCATAAAAAATTGATTATCAGTTATTTTTATATTTATTAATATTAAAATCATTTAATTAATTTAATTTTATAATTGCTTAATAAAAACGATTTACCTAATACCAAATTTCCTAATTCCCCAATATCCAAAGTCCAATAAACTAAAGCACATGAAAAAAACAATAAGACTTATAATTACTTGCTTATTAGCGTTTTGTGTTTATACAAATAACAATGCACAAACCATCGTCAGTGGAACTGTCAGCGATGCCAAGTCGGGCGAAACACTCATAGGTGCCAGCGTTTTGTCCAAAGAAAGCGGTAAAGGTGTCACCACCGACTTCAATGGTAATTATGAAATTGTGCTGGATAATGGCACATACCAACTGATTTTCTCCTACATAGGTTATGAAGATATACCCAAAGCTATTACAATAAATGGACAAAAAGACCTGAAATTAGATGTAAAAATGGGCGAAGGCACGTCTATTTTGGATATGGTGACGGTCACGGGCAGCCAAGTCGAAAAGAAGCTGACGGAAGAAACGGTATCCATAGATGTGATTGCGCCGGAGTTTATTCAGCGTAGAAACAACGTCTCGCTGTCGGATGCTGTACAACGTGTGCCGGGTGTCGAAGTCATTGATGGTCAGGCAAATATACGTAGTGGAAGCGGCTACGCATTTGGTGCGGGCAGTCGCGTAGCAGTGCTTGTGGATGACCAACCTTTGCTTTCTGCCGACATCAGCGATGTGAAGTGGAATTTTATCCCGATAGAAAATGCCGCGCAGGTCGAAATCATCAAAGGCTCGTCGTCGGTGCTATACGGTTCGGCGGCACTCAATGGCGTGATTAACGTCCGCCTCGCACGTGCTACCGAGACCCCTTATACTTCCTTGTCTATGTATTCGGGCGTTTATCATCGTATGCGCGATACGGCGCAAATTTGGTGGGATTCTCCCTTAGAACGTCCCTATCAAACGGGCGTGTACATGGCGCATCGGCAAAAACTGACCCCACATTTGGGGCTTGTTTTGGGAGGAAATATTCATTTTTCAAGAAATTATTTGAAAACTGCCGACGAAGAACGCGCCCGATTCAATTTTGATTTGCGGTATAACCCACCCGAAAATGACCGACTTTCGTATGGAATTTCGGGCAATACGATGTATCACAAACTCGGCGATTTCTTTTTGTGGGGCAATGAACCCAACGGACATTATACGCACATCAACAATCAAGTCAACAGCAATACATTTCACACGACTTCCATTGACCCTTGGTTAAATTATTTTGACAAAAAACAAAACAAACACACGCTGCGAAGTCGTTATTTTAATGTATATAAATTGCGGGGAACGGCACAAAATATACCTGCGCGAATTGCGAGTTTGGAGTATCGTTATCAGCGTCAGTTCGACGGCAATCTGAATGTAACAGCAGGTGCATTGGGACAATATATCAATGCAACTAATGTCTCATTTGCGCGGGATAGCACTGGAGGATTTGTGCGACAAACGGGTTTTACGAGTGCTTTTTACGGGCAGGTGGATAAGAAATTTTTTAACAAACTCAATACGACATTCGGTATTCGTTGGGAGAATTTTAATATATCGGGCGAATCGGTAGCTGCGCTTCCGGTCTTTCGTTTGGGCTTGAATTATCCGGCGAGCAAGACCGATTTTTTCCGGGCTTCTTTCGGGCAGGGCTATCGTGTACCGAGCCTTGCAGAGCGATTCATTGACGATGATATTACCGAAGGCGTGTTTATTTTTCCGAACCCCGAATTGCGCCCCGAAAGCGGTTGGAGTTCCGAAGTCGGTTACAAAAAAGTGATAGATAAAGGAGGAGATAAATGGAACGGCTATATTGATGCGGCGGCTTTTGTCATGGAATATCAGGATATGACAGAGTTTTTATTTGATTTGTATCGTCCTGATTCTCTGGCAGGTGAACCGGTAACGCTCGACCAATTGCTGACTTATCTCGGCTTCAGAGCAGTCAATATCAGTCGCGCACGTATCGCCGGCGGGGAGTTGACGGTCTTTGGACAAGGCAAAATCGGCAACACGCCCACACGCATATGGGCAGGTGCTACCTATAGTTTTCCCGGCGACCTTAGTGCAGATACAACGCTCGTCAATTTTGGTAATTTTATAGGACGTGCCACGCGCAATTTTTTCTCAGTTGACTCTGCTGATGTCAACGGGATTCTCAAATATCGAAGCCTCCATACCGCAAGACTTGATGTGGAAGCGGATGTCCAAAATTTTACCTTCGGCGCAGCCGCCAATTATAAAAGTTTTGTCTATAATATTGATGATATTTTGGTGGCAAGCGGAGAATACGGCTTTCTGGTCAGTACGATATTACCCGCCGTTTTGCAAATACGTGATTTCCGCGAAGAACGACAAGGAAGAGGCGACCTGCTACTCGACCTCCGCCTTGCATATAGTTTTGAAAATGACCACCGCCTTACCTTCTCTGTGATGAATGCGCTGAATCGGGAATACACCGTCCGTGCCGCACGTCCCGGTCCGCCGCGATTGTATAATTTGAAGTATCAGATGGTTTTTTGACGGTGGACGGTGGACGGTGGACGGTGGACGGTGGACGGTGGACGGTGGACGGTGGACGGTGGACGGTGGACGGTGGACGGTAATTGATGGGTTATCATCTTATTATGAAAATATTTTCTATCAAAAAAATGTAAAAACTTGCGTCCTACCTCGCATTAGAACCATCCACCGTCAACCGTCAACTAATGGGTAGGAAAATAGTCAATAAAAACCAACTAAAGGTTTTGAATTTGTTGCCGCCACCTCTTGCAGAGATTAATTTCTTTAAGGACGCTCTGATTTTCTCGCCTTGATTTTCGAGTTGTTCGAGAGTGCTGTCATCAATATATCCAATTTTATGGGCAATATGGAGTTGAGTAATTACCTCTGCACACGAGCCTTTTGCTATATTGAAAAAATAGACGGATTCTCTGTTGGTACCTCGTTCGTCACCTTCTGCAATATTAGACGAAATAGAAACCACAGCACGTTGAATTTGATTGCATAAACCAAAATCTTTACGAAAAGGCTCCTCCTTTGTAATACTATAAATCTCAGCAGCCAAGCTGATTCCGTCCTCCCAAACTCGCAACTCTCTAAAATTTCCCATAATGATATTTTGTTTACGATAAATTTCTAAAAGATACGTATGCCTAGGTTCACACCGTCCTAACCCCGCGCATCAGAGCCGTCAACCGTCCACCATCTACCGTCAACCGTACCGTTACTTGAAAGCATTTAGTCCCGTCACGTCCATACCCGTAATGAGCAAGTGAATATCGTGTGTCCCCTCGTAAGTGAGGACGGTTTCAAGATTCATCATGTGGCGCATGCAGGGGTACTCATTGGTGATGCCCATGCCGCCGTGTATCTGACGTGCTTCGCGAGCTATCTCCAATGCCATGTGGACGTTGTTGCGTTTTGCCATAGAGATTTGGGCGGGGGTGGCTTTGCCTTTATTGGCGAGTGTGCCGAGTCGCCATGCGAGGAGTTGCGCCTTAGTGATTTCGGTAATCATCTCGGCGAGCTTCTTCTGTGTCAGTTGGAATTGCGCGATAGGTTTGCCAAATTGGACGCGCTCTTTCGAGTAGCGCAATGCCGAATCGTAGCAATCCATCGCCGCACCAATCGCGCCCCAAGCGATACCATAACGTGCCTTCGACAAGCAAGAAAGCGGTCCTTTCAAACCTGTGACATTGGGCAATACATTTGCTTTGGGTACACGCACATCTTCAAACACCAACTCGCCTGTGCAGGATGCACGTAAGGAGAGTTTGCCATGAATTTCGGGGGCAGATAAGCCTTTCATGCCTTTTTCGAGAATCACACCGCGTATCACGCCTTCCTCATCTTTCGCCCATACGACGCAGACATCGGCGATGGGTGAATTGGTAATCCACATTTTCGCACCATTGAGGATGTAGCTGTCGCCATCGTCTTTTAAGTTGGAAATCATGCTGCTGGGGTCGGAACCGTGATTGGGTTCAGTGAGTCCGAAGCAACCGATAAATTCTCCGTTGGCGAGTTTGGGTAGGTACTTTTTGCGCTGCTCTTCCGAACCAAATCTATATATCGGATACATGACCAAAGACCCCTGAACAGAAGCCGCCGAGCGCACGCCCGAATCGCCGCGTTCCAACTCTTGCATGATGAGTCCGTAAGACATTTCATCCATACCGCCGCAGCCGTACTCCGCCGGTAGGCTCGGTCCGAATGCACCAATCTCTGCCAATCCTTTGACTAAGTGACGCGGGTTTTCCGCACGTTCAGAGTATTCCTCTATGATGGGCGATACTTCCTGCTTGACCCACTCGCGTACTGCATCGCGCACGAGGATGTGTTCGGTGTCGAGCAAGTCGTCGATGTTGTAGTAGTCGTGTCCGCGAAAGCGGTCTTGCTTGGCGTTTTTTTGTATGTGTGTGGCTGTGCCGTTTTCTATTATTGCCATTGTATTTAGTTATTTTTTAATTTATTTTGTAATTTTCTATCCTCGAATCATTACATTTTTGATTGTATTAGGTCATAAACTTCATTGAAATTTTGCTTGGTTTTCTCAGATAATTTCTCAATAATAGCCTTCCGCTTGTCGCTGTAGTAAAGAAGGACTATCAGTTTTTTAAATGTTGAAGGCTTTCCTAATTCTTCTTTTATCATTGCCTTATCTTCACGTTCAATTAAGTTCTCTAATACTACTTTATCTTTACCACTTAAAGGTAGAAGATTCCATTTTTCTGATTCCATTTCACCAAATATTTTTTCTGCTTTACTGAATGCCCTCTTACCAGGAACATCATTATCCCAAACCACAGAGTATTTTTTGGAATCAGCAATCATATAGGAAATATGAAAAATAATGCTATCTGCATTACTTGAAGGGAAAAAATTTAGATCTCTATCTCCCTTTAGCATTTCATACAAATAATAATCAAAGATACCCTCAACAATTACTATTCTATTTTTATCAAAGTTAAAAGACATTGGAGTTATTTCTAAATAATGTAGAATTATTTGAAAAGGGGAATTTTTACCTCCAATTTTTTTTGGTGCGGTTGCAAAATTATCTAATTGAATTCCTTTAATATCAGACTTATTACTTATCAGAATATTTTTTAAAGGTATTTTTTTAGGATCTAACAAAAATGGACTATGAGTAGTAAAGACTACTTTATTTTCTTTTGAAATTCCTGTTAACTGGTCTAATAAATTCTTTTGTGCCGAAGAGTGGAGGTAAGACCCTGGTTCATCTAAAAGGTAAATAGTGTCTTTATCTTGACTGTATCTTTTTTGTGGATTAAAATGTAGTTTCATAATAAAATTAAAGAACCAGTAAAAGCCTTTACTTCTTTCTTTAATCCCGAAGTGTCTTTCCTTCTTATGAGGACTTCCTTGTACTTTAATTTTTTCAACAATCTCGAAGCGTAACTTATCCCCAATTACGTGTGATATTTCTATTACTGGGGGTTCCCCTTTTTCAAGATTAAAATTTATCCAACTCTTATTAATTATTGAATTTAAATGTTGTTTGACATCCGATAAAATGTTCTTTCTTTGGTCTCCACTATTAAGGTAATACTTGATTGAAAATTCTGAATTGGTTTCTTCAAATAATTTATTAACTATTTTGTACCACATTTCACTTGTGACATCATCATCATCTGTTTCATTTTTAAGTTTTACATATCCATTAAATTCATCCCTAAAATCATCGAAATATAGCATAAACGGGCACTGCCTGACTATCTCTTCGCAAATCAAATTTTCTTCTCTGCTAGATTTATTTTTTGAGAATGAATATGATGAGGTATTAAGAAATCTAAAAATTTCTATTTCATTACTTTTTTTCAATTCCTCAATTTTAGGGATTGCATAGCTTTTTAAGTCTTGCCTGTTGTTTATTTTATCTTCTTCTAATTCTTCGTCAGGCTTTAGAAATTTATTGTCAATAAATTTCAATAAATCCTTCGATAGTTCTTTAGGAGAATAACTTATTACCGCACTTATTATTATATCTTCCTTTTTTGTATCATATAAATTCTGTATGTGTTGAATATGTCTTTTACCATAGCTATCATCGTTGAACCTATCAAATGATAATAATCCTTCAAGAATTGTAGTTTTACCACATTCATTTACGCCAATGATAGGGATAAGACTTGACTTAGAAAAGTTAATTTCCACTGGGGATTTAATCCCTTTATATTTCCATATTTTTATTTTGGTATATTTCATTTTTTGTGTTTTTGCTTTTGCTTGAGTTCTAATTTTATTTGTCAAAAAACATCATCTTTCAGTGAATCTTCGTCTAAATTATCTACGATTAAAAACAAGGCATTTACAATTCTGTTATACTCATGATTAGCGATTTGAAATTGGATTATACCATTATTCAATGCTTTAGTAATTCGATTGTGCTGACTGAGTAAGTTGACGACCTCGCTGTTGATTTTTGAAGTGACAGATAGAGATGATTCTAATTTTCTGAGAGCCGCTTCGATGTCTTCTACGACCAATTTTCTCACTTCTTTGGTAAGTTTTAATACCCGT
>CALCMV010000130.1 GCA_937967535.1 uncultured Saprospiraceae bacterium | reverse complement strand
ATTTTCTCTACATCATCCAACATCTAACAACGAAATGGTCTGACTTCTGACCTCTTAAAATTTATCAAAGATACCTAATTATTCGCCTAAAAACATGCTTATTCATAACTTCGCCCAAGCAATGAGCAAAAAAATTTTACTCATAGAACACACTGCAGCCGAGTTTGTTATTTCGCGTTTGCAATTGGGGCTTTTTTTGATGGAAAAGGGATATGAGGTGTATGCGCTTTTACCGGAAAATGATGTCACAAACTATTATAATGAAATTACAGAAAAAGGCATCCATGTTTTGACTTACCCTTATGATAGGAATACAGGAAATCCGCTCTCCAATTTAAATAGTATTTTGCTATTTCGTCGCCTGTTTAAGACCCACAAATTTGACCTTGTTCATTCCTTTAAATTTCAGCCCAATTTCTACGCGACACTTGGTAAATTATTTTTAAGAAAAACAAAATTAGTCCTCCATATCACAGGGCTTGGCGTAGCATTTACTGATAAAAATACGCTAAAAATGCGTTTTTTTCGATTCGTTAGCCGCTGTTTTTTTCTGTTGAATTTTGTAATTGCCGACCGTATCATTTTCCAAAATCCTGACGATGAAAACGACCTGTGGTTGACTCGTTTTTTTCGTAAAAAACATAGCGTAATTGAAGGTAGCGGAGTGGATATTCAACGCTTTGATAAACGCAATTTTGATATTGAAAAAATTAAGCGTGAATTAGGTGTAGAGGATAAAATTGTATTGACATTTATCAGTCGTTTGGTATGGCAAAAAGGGATACGCGAAGCCATCGAAGCAAGCGAGCGGATTTTTAGGAATTTCCCTTCCCTTCACCTTCTAATTGTTGGGAAAATAGATTACAGTAATCCCGAATCTGTGTCAGAAGAATTTATTCAAAAATACGGACCGCATCCGCAAATCAGTTTCTTGGGATTGCGTAGCGATATACCGGAAATTTTGGCGGCTACGGATGTGTATGTTTATCCGAGTTATTACCGTGAGGGTGTGCCACGTACTGTACTCGAAACGCTCGCGACAGGCATACCCGTCATTACAACGGATATGCCCGGCTGCCGACTCACTGTGGAAGACGGAAAAAACGGTTATCTCATTGCTCCAAAATCAGTGGATGAGACAGAAAATGCCCTCCGAAAAATATTAGACAGAAAAGATTTGAAGGAGATGGGTATGTATAGTAGAAAATTGGCAGAGGAGCGTTTTCAGAGTCAGATTATTTATCAGGAAATTTACGAGAAATATCTTGAAATAATGCTTGATTAGTTGCTTGTCTTATCATGAGATTTGCTCCATTAATTCTTCGATTTTTTCTTGGAGCCAAGCGCGTTCTACTATCGGAGAAATATTTTGGAGTTTTTCTTTGAGTTTTTCAATACTTTTTGGGCTGACTTTTTCTTTGTAGATAAGTTTTTTGTGTCTTTCGAGGATGCTTTTGAATATCTTCACGAAGTTGTTGTAAGATTTACGGCGTGCTTCTGACATTTTCTTGTTGCGTGTAGGGATAACATACTGCCGCATAGCTTCCAATTCATAATTGATGGAGTGGCTATCCGTATTGCCAATATTTAAGCCTTTAAGTTCATAGTGAATTTTGATGAGTAGGATACGATATTGCATATGGTAGGCAAAATCGCCTGAGGCATAAATTTTGGTAAGGAAGTCATGCGCTCGTTCAAATTCTTTTTTGTGAAAAGCAATAAGCGTATTGCCGTAATTGATAATATCTTTTTTTGTGGAAGGATTGAGTGTATTTTGGTATTCCTCTACAAATTGTTCAGCCCATGCTGTTTTATCCAATAACAGGGCATTGATGATAATACTTAAAAATTGAGGCGTAGAAAAATAAACGCCTGTTGACCAACACTTTGTCTCCAAACCTATGCTATAGACCTCTTGTTTTTCCTCAATAAAATTGCGCGACCCCTTTTGTATAGACCGCGTACAGTAATTGGTCATATGATTCAAAAATTGACGTGTTTCTTGTATGCTAAACATTTCCAAGTTGTTAAACAAATAATCTTTCAAATCATAATAATATTGCGGATTATCTTCCCGTAATAATTTAAGTAAACTATAATAAACGCGAATACACGGGATGTTTTTATCCTCGTTTTTTTCCATGTATTCGCCCACAAAACCAATAAATGGATAATGGTATTCAACTTTTCTAAGATTTTCCAAATTAATCATTGAGCAGTAGTATTTCAGAATTTTGCTCAATGATGATTGGCGCAGCGTATCAATGACTGCTTGTGCTTCAATATTATTTTTTCGATTGCCTGTTACGATTCCAAAACCGAATTTCAATTCTGCAAGGTCAAAAGCAACTTCATGATAAGGTACATCCCGAATTGGTGAAGACATGACCTTTTTTTCTATTTTCCGAAGCTCGTTGGGAATAAGTTTGTAAAGTTTCTTGTCAAATAGTGTTTGTATGAAAAGGCGTTTACTTTCAAATTCATCTTCTTCCGATTTCTTCCACGCCATATATTTCTGTACTTGTGTGTTGAGTTTGTGCATCAATTGGCGCACAGTGATTTCTTCTTTTGGGGAAAGGTCTCTATGCTTTGCAACTATGGGAGCCGCACCACTGTATTGTAAAATATCAAACTTGGTACAAGGGGTATCGAGTCCTTTTTCGCTTTTTTTCAATACTTCATATAATTGTCGGATTCTGCCTGATGTATTATGGATAGGAGAAGCCAACCAAAGTGAAAATTCATCAATTTCTTGTGTATTTAATGCACGAAGTAGGGTAAATAATTTTGATTCGTGAACGTATGAATTATTTAGCATTTTAATTAAATATTAACATATATTAATTTAAAAATTAATCATAATATTGAAATAAAGATATTTATAAGGTATAAATTTTTTTATTTATTTTAATAAGAATGATAAAAAAATAACTTTTAGATAAAATTACACATTTTTTTGCATGTCACAAGCCTTTATCTTTGTGATAACAATGACGAAATAGTTAGTATGTAACATTATACTTTCATTTTCTAACACACTTTTTATTAACAAAAGAAGACATTATGAAATTTTTAATTAAAACAACTTCGTTACTATGTTTTATCCTCTTCTTAACAAATACTTCAAACGCACAGAACTTTTTAGAGTGGGCTGATTATTCGGGTAGCTGCGCCGGCAAAGCAACATTATCTATGAATCAGACCTCCTATAATGAAAACCCTGCATTACATGTTATAGCCACCGTCAATTCGCAACCGGCGATAGTCAATATCATTGCACCTGCAAATGGTCATACATCCAATAATCAAGATTGGACTTATAACAGTTACAGCGCAATCGTTGGGTATGGACCGGGTATCGGATATGGTAATATACCAAATACTGACGAAGTAACCTGCTACTATTATTTTGCAGATGGTACTTCATGCAAAAATGTCTGTACAGTCGAAATTGATTTTTAACCTCCATCAAACCTCCTATCCACGTAAAAAAACTATTTACGTAATTGTTGAAAATGCAGTTATCAGAGGTGTCGGGTGTGATTTTTAGCTTCACCAATGCCCGATACGCTGATAACTGAACTTGAAAACTAACACACTTTAGTGTGAGGCAAAAACAATGATTATACCGTTCACAGTATAATTGAACCACTATCTATTGTAGAGATAGTTCAAAAATTAATACAAACAATTCCCTTCCTAAAAATAATTGACTACACATCACCCTAAATGTAACGCCTTAAAGATGGGCAAAATTCCAATAGGTGGTACCCCCTCCTTGCTTGTTGGGTAAGATTTTTATATCCTGCTCAATAAGCAAAAAACAAACAGGATAGAGAAAAGAATGATTGTTAAACTACTTTCGCCGAAAGTTCTCTCTCCTTTAATTGTGATGCGTAACTCGCTTCACAATATCTTACAAATCAGTTTTTTACCTTTTATTTCAATGATTGATTGAAGGTTGAACAATTGTAAATTATCTAAAGATTTTTATCGTCGCTAATTGGCTGATTCATATGCACTTTGCAATACGCAGTGCTTGGATGAGGTAGCGATATTATAACTATGATGTAAAATGTGATGTCATAGAATAGGCAAACTATGTCTATACCTCATGTCGTACAAAATATCCCTCACGAACATTTAAACTAAAAGCCGCCCGACACGGTCAATTGTCGGATTTGAACAATTTTTATTAAACTATTTAAATTTCTAACAATGAAAACTTTAAAGTTAAAAAGTATTGTATTGGGGCTGATGGCTTTATTCGCCGTTGCCATTGTAATGACCTCTTGTGAACAAGACCCACTCGAAAACATCTCCGAAGCAAGCCTAGAAGAAATGACCTCTAAACAAAAACAAACTAATATCCAATTCGATGGGGCATCAGATTTAGAAGATTACATCGAAGGACAATTCTACGTGAAATTAAAGGATGATTACAACAAAAATTTCAAATCTACCTCCCGCGACGTGAATGTGACACAATTGCCTTTTCTGAACAATCTGAAAAGCAGCCATAATTTTGAAGTCAAAAGCACTTTCCACTTTGCCAAATCCGCTAAATTAAACAGAACACTTCGCGTATATCTGGACGACCCCAAACAAGCGGATAATTTTATGAGCGAGTTAAAAAAGAGTAAGGAAGTAGAATACGCGGAGAAAGTACCGGTGATGAGAGCATCTCTTACACCTAATGATTTAGGAGCAAATACCAACTCCAGTCAGTGGGGTTTACACAAAATTCAGGCTCAAGGGGCTTGGGATATTAGTCAAGGCAGCAGTAATGTTGTAGTGGCTATTGTAGATGATGCTATTTCGATGACACATCCTGATTTAGCCGGAAAAATAGTCAACCCAAGAGATGTAGCTGACGGTGATAACAACACCAATCCACCATCTGTCTACTTCCCGCACGGAACACATGTGGCAGGTATCGCAGGTGCTGCTACCAACAACGGAACCGGTGTTGCCTCAATTGGTTATAATGTCAGTATTATGCCCATAAAAGCAACGCACGACACTGCACCCATAATAGGTTGTAATGGTAGCTGTGTGTTCATCTATTATGGTTACGAGGGAGTTACTTGGGCTGCCAATAATGGAGCAGATGTCGTCAACATGTCTTGGGGGGGCTTTAACTATAGCCAAACTGCTGCCAATGTAATCAGTGCTGCTGCGGCAAAAGGAGTGGTACTCGTAGCTGCCGCAGGCAATAGCAATACAAGTAGTACACATTACCCTTCAGGCTATCCGAATGTGATTAGTGTAGCTGCTACAGACATCAACGACAATAAGGCTGGCTTTTCCAACTACGGCTCTACCATTGATGTGTCTGCTCCGGGTGTGAGCATAAGAAGTACGGTCATTTCGGGGGGCTACCAAAACTGGAATGGTACATCTATGGCATCTCCTATGGTTGCCGGACTTTGTGGGCTGGTACTTTCTGCCGACCCTTCTCTATCTCCTGCACAAGTCGAAAATTGTATTGAATCTACTGCCGACCCGTTGAATAGCTCATTCGCACTCGGTGCCGGACGTATCAATGCGTTGCAAGCCTTACAATGTGCTTCTCCCGGCGGCGGTGGCGGCGAAGAATGTGATAATGACCCAGTATTGAGTCAATATCCTTTTGCTAATGCTTACGTGGATGCCAACAACTGTACTTCCGAAAAAATCACCGTTTACAATAAATGGAATATCGACTGGCTAATCATCGAAACACCTAATTGGACCAGAATGTATAGGGGCGATACCGGACAATTGTGGTGTACAGGTAGTAATTGTGTGAGTGCCTATGGCTTGACCAATCAGATAGCCACTTGGGAATGTTGTGACGACGGTGGAGTCGAACCACCACAACCTTGTGACAACGACCCTGTACTTACTCAATATCCATTTGCCAATACATACGTAGATGCGAACAACTGTACGTCCGAGAAAATCACCGTTTACAATAAATGGAATATTGACTGGCTAATCATTGAAACACCTAATTGGACGAGAATGTACAGAGGTGATACCGGACAATTGTGGTGTACAGGTACGGGCTGCGTATCTGCCTATGGTTTGACCAATCCGATAGCCAATTGGGAATGTTGTAATTGATAGTTCTCAATCAATGTCTTCGTTGAATTTTGAATGAAAAATTTTGAATAAAAAAATATTTAATTTATTGGTTAATGATTATCAGTAAAAAACAAAGTAAAATTTAAACCCACTTGTTATTCAAAATTCATAATTCAAAATTTGGCGAAGACATTATACCAACAACTTAATAGGAAAACTTTAGAACGGAATCATATTTTTTTAACCAAATAATTTTAACAATGAGAAGTATTAAACTAAACATTATCAAGTGTTTACAGCTAATTGTAATTATAGCTGCTTTAGCTTCGGCAAACTTTGTCAATGCCCAAGATTTAATTAAAGATACACGAAGTGGAGTTCAATCTACTTTGAACAAAAAAGACATTGAACCTAATAATATTGCTAAAAAGGTACAAGAGACACTTCGGCACACTGAATTTATGAATGTGAGTGCATTTAATCTCTCAGAGGGACAACAAGAATTAGTTGTAAAAAATAAATCGCAGGTTGAAGATGCAGTTTATTTGACTTACAATAGAAAAGAAGTTGCAAAGATAGTTGAGTCAAATCCTGTTGCCTTAAAGTTGCAAATACCTGTTAGTGAGGATAAAAGTATCCAATTAGAATTAATCAGAAACAATTTTACGGCAGCCGGATTCAAAATTACGACCAGCGATGGTGAGGAAATTGACATCTCAGACCGAGCTTTATTTTATAAAGGTATTGTAAAGGGAAACCCTAAGTCTATTGCCGGAATTTCAATTTTTGACGGAAAAATCAGTGGTGTAATTTCAGATAAAAATGGTAATTACAATTTAGGGACTTTTGAAAATAAGGAAGACCAACTGGTATTATATAACAGTGATTTATCGCAGCATAAATCCGAAAAAAATTGTGGCGTAGATGAGCTTAAACATCGAGTTGAACAAGAGTATAATCAATCTAATTCGGAGAAATCTTCTTTGAATAAGACTAACGCAAATACCTGTGACTCGGACGACTGCGTTGGTATATATTATGAAGTAGCATCAAGTTTTTATAATGAAAGAGGGTCAAAAGCTGCTGTATTAGAATACTTAACCAATGTATTTAATAATGCTGCAATAGTTTTTGACAATGAAGATATAAAAATTTGTATATCGCATATTTTTATATGGACATCCGGTGATAACTATGTTGACTGGGATGAAGTGCCTAACTCAAGAGGCGTACAATTGGAGCAGAAATTTGCACCTAACCTTATGGATTATGATTTCCCCGGAAATATCGCATTTTTAATCTATCATCACCCAAGCGGAGATGGTTTGGCTTGGTGGGATGGTGACCCATTAATTTGTAGAGACCATACAATTACCGGATATGGACCGATTGGTGTGATAGGATTAAAAGGGGATGCACAAGATTTTCCCAACCCAAGTAGAGATGTACAAACATTTGTTCACGAAAAAGGTCATACTTTTGGCTCTCCTCATACACATGCTTGCGAATGGACAATAAACGGAGTACCCTTTCAGGCAATTGATGGTTGTGCCAATACCGAACCCCATCCGGTAGAATACGACCCGATAGCAGAGGAATGGATTTATGCTACTTGCTCGGCTGATCCGATACCCATATCGGAGGCTTCACTGATGAGTTATTGTAGTGGTCAAGATATACCTTTAAGCAATGGATTTGGTCCCTTACCCGGTCAGTTGATGAGAGATAATTATAATTATGCACTGGCAAATGGTTGTTTAGTAGTGAGCAACGATGATATTTTTAGTCAATATCCCTTTATAAGTATGTATGTGGATGAAAACAACTGTACATCCGAACAAATAACCGTTTATAATAAATGGAGTATTGATTTTCTTTACATCGAAACACCTAATTCGAGCGGACTATACAGAGGAGATACCGGTCAGCTATGGTGTGCAGGTGATCATTGTGTGAATGCCTATGGTTTGACTAGCCCGATAGCGCATTGGCGATGCTGTGACGCAGATGAAGAAGAACCACCTACTTCTTGTGACAACGACCCCGTACTTAGCCAATATCCTTTTGCCAATACATATGTGAATGAAAATAGTTGTACTTCTGAAAAAATAACGGTTTATAATAAATGGAATATTGATTGGCTTTTCATCGAAACGCCTGATTGGAGCAGACTATACAGAGGAGATACCGAACAGCTATGGTGTGCAGGTGATCATTGTGTGACTGCCTATGGTTTGACCAATCCCATAGCTAATTGGGAATGTTGTGATGGAGAACCCGAAACAGAACCCGAACCCGAACCGGAATGTGATAATGACCCAATATTTAGTCAATATCCACTTGCCAATACATACGTGAATGAAAGTAGTTGTACTTCCGAAAAAATAACGGTTTACGATAAATGGAGCATTGATTGGCTTTTCATCGAAACGCCTGCTTGGAGCAGATTATACAGAGGAGATACCGGACAACTATGGTGTACAACTACTGCAAATTACGACTGTGTGGCTGCGTATGGCTTAACCAACCCGATAGCAGAGTGGGAATGTTGTAGCGGTCAACTAAGAGAAGATGAAACATTAACGCAGGAAGATTTTTTGATTTTCCCAAATCCGAATAATGGAATTTTCAATCTAATGATACCGGAAGGAATAGAAGAAGATTTTACAGCCGAAATTTATAGCATAGACGGAAAGCAGTTGACGCAAATTGAATTAAATAACAATCTACAACAAAGCATTAATTTAACAAGATTCAGTAGTGGATTATATCTAATAAAAGTAGTCTCCAATTCATATAATGCAACTCAAAAATTTACAATCAGATAATCTGATAAAAGACTAAGAGCATGTTTAAATTTTTTCTGCCTGATAACCAATATCTTATGAACTTGACTTCACATCAAATCAGTTGCTTATCCCGATAAACGCCTTCTTTGATGCCTCGTCAAAACCATAAGCTATTGATTATCAGTTTGAAAA
>CALCMV010000129.1 GCA_937967535.1 uncultured Saprospiraceae bacterium | reverse complement strand
GCAGCGAAGCCCTGTAACCCCAAAAAAACAATATAAAACTATGTTCTATCCGAAAAAAATTCTTTGTTCGCCTTGAAAACTAATTTTTCAAGACTTGTTGCTTTTTTGTTTAAAAAACAGGGCAAACACTGCAAGCAGCGAAGCCCTGTAACCCCAAAAAAACAATATAAAACTATGTTCTATCCGAAAAAAATATTTTTTTAATTGGTGTCAAGAAGGCTCATCTTTATGAGTTTCGTTTTTGAGACGACCTGAAGTACAAAGGTAACATATTTGAAATAAAAAAAACAAGAGTTTGTTCAATTTTTAATTTGATTTTCAAATCAAGACTTAAAATATGTTGTACGGAAGACATTTGCAGGAAGTAAAGTTTAACGAAAACTTTACTTTATAATTTGCATAGAAATCCCATCCCCTTTGAGACAATGCAAAGGTAAGTTAAGTTTTTCAAACTTGCAAATTTTCACCTTAATAAAGTGAAAAAAAAATGACATAGAAAGCCTGCACGAAAACACAGGCAAGTGAGACGTGAGCAGTTTTTAGGGAAAAATATGTTGCGTTATTCAGGTGAAATGCAGTAAAAGGAGCATTTAGTTTTTTGAAAGGGTTTTTAAAATACATCTTTATTTTGTGGAAAACATTCTAAATAAAACAAATACCATACCAAAAATTCATATAATGCTTGACTAAAATTCTGCTTTAAGAATGATACCTTTACCGGAAATTTCGCAGCAAAACATTATTCGGAATAATATACTGAAATCTATAATTTGTCCGCGATGGCTATCGGGATGGCATTTGAAATTTTCATATTTACATGGCAAAAGTAAAAAAACAATTTTTCTGTAATAACTGTGGGGCATCTTCTCCCAAGTGGGTTGGCAAATGTCCTTCCTGCAATGAGTGGAATACTTATGTAGAGGAAGTCTTGGTGAAGGGAGACAAAAAAGAAGAACGCCGCACATGGCGCGAAGCCAATCAACGAAAAGCCACGCCGGTACTCATACAAGAAATCAAAGCAGGTGATACCCAACGCCTCGTCACTACCGACGACGAACTCAATCGCGTACTCGGCGGTGGCATCGTGACCGGCTCGCTCGTACTGATAGGTGGGCAGCCCGGCATTGGCAAATCAACTTTGATGCTGCAAATCGCGCTTCAATTGCAGAAAAAAGTCTTGTACGTATCAGGCGAGGAAAGCGAGGAACAAATAAAAATGCGTGCCGAACGCACAGGAATGGCTAATACCCAGTGCTACGTGATGAACGAAACCAACACGCAGCAGATTTTCAAACATTTCAAAGAATTGAAACCCGCTATTATGGTCGTGGATTCGATTCAGACGCTCTCGTCGCCGCATTTAGACTCTACGCCGGGCAGCGTATCGCAGATACGCGAGTGTGCAGGCGAACTCCAACGCCTTTCCAAAGAAACCAATACGCCCGTCTTTATAATAGGTCATATCACGAAAGATGGTAGCATTGCGGGACCAAAATTGCTCGAACATATCGTTGATACTGTCCTCCAATTTGAAGGCGACCACCACCACACCTATCGTATATTAAGGACAATTAAAAATCGCTTTGGCTCTACTTCCGAATTGGGGATTTATGAAATGCGTGGTACGGGACTGCACCAAATCAGCAACCCTTCGGAATTGCTACTTTCTCAAAAAGAAGAAGAACTGAGTGGCTCGGCAGTCGCTGCTACGATAGAGGGGATGCGCCCGATGCTCATCGAAACACAAGCCCTTGTGAGTACCGCAGTATATGGTACGCCGCAGCGTTCTTCGACGGGTTTTGATTTGCGGCGATTGAGTATGTTGCTGGCGGTATTGGAGAAACGTTGTGGGTTCAAATTTGGGATGACGGATGTGTTTCTCAATATCGCGGGTGGTATCAAAGTGGACGACCCCGCGATTGACCTTGCCATCGTAAGTGCCTTGATTTCTTCGCTTCAGGATATTGCGATTCCGAGTGATGTGTGTCTGGCAGGTGAGGTCGGGCTATCGGGCGAGATTCGGGCAGTGAATCGGATAGACCAACGTATCCGCGAAGCAGACCGCTTGGGTTTCAAACATATTTTTATCTCGAAATACAATATGAAAGGATTGGATGCGAATGATTTTTCGCTCAAAATTCACGCGATAGGAAAGGTGGAAGAATTGTATGAACAGTTGTTTTCGTAACAATTCAGGTAGAGAAAATTCATGAATTTTCTCTACCTGAATTTTATTTCCTTCAAAAAAATCCTACTTTTGGAATAACCTTTGTCATAAACAAAATTTAAATTACATTTTTAACATATAAAGAAGATGAGAATTTTTGATTGAGGGATTTTTGATTTTTGATTGAATTCAAATGCATTTCAATCAAAAATCACTGAATCAAAAATCAAAAATTCCTTTCTTTTTTTCAAAAACTAAACATTGATGAAAAGACAATTCTTACTTATTATTGCCTGTTTGCTGACCTTCACATATATGTCTGCCCAATCGCCCGTAGGTACATGGAAAACCATAGACGACGAAACCGGCAATGAAAAATCATACGTAGAAATCTACGAGCAAGGTGGCAAGCTATACGGCAAAATCACCGAACTCCTCCTTGAAGAAGACAAGGGAAAAATGTGTGATGTTTGTCCCGGAAAAAAGAAAGGACAAGCCATAAAAGGTATGGAAATCCTGATGGGTATGGAACCCGTAAAAGACTATTGGGGCAATGGCAAAATCCTTGACCCGAAAAGTGGAAAAGTCTATAAGTGCTTCATCGAATTCGAAAATGCCGACGAACTCAAAGTGCGCGGCTATATCGGCTTCTCGCTCTTGGGACGTACACAGCGTTGGTATCGGATGAAATAATTGAGAGATTGTATGATTGTAAAATTGGGTGATTGTGATATAATTTTCGCGTAGCGAAAATCAAAAATACAATCATGCAATCGCACAATCACACAATTATTCTGAAGCTCATGCAATAAACGCATGGGCTTTTCTGTTTTTAGGGTGAATATAAACGAAACGGTCAATGTTTAATTTGAGGTTCTTTGTTTATCGTTCTTAGTTCTATGTTGATAACTGAACTTTTGCATTATAATTATTTAAATATTAATAGTATTTTGGTTTTAAAATAATTATAAATTTAAAAATTATTTATTAAAAATTAATTTAATTTTATTTAAAAATTGATTAATCAGTATTTTATAAATAATTTAAAATTACAATGCAAAAGTCGAGTTGATAAGTTAGAATTTTGCTTATGTATTTAAGTAAATTTTAATTCGATTAATGAAAAACTAAGCACTAAAAACGCAAAACGCATTTTAAACTTCGACTTAAACTTAATCTTAAACTTATTCTATTATATGGATAAAAAATCTACACAAAAATTACTCCTTCAATACATCTACGGCGAAATGTCGGCTTCACAAAACCTCTTTATGGAAGAGCTTTTACAGAACGACACTAATTTGAAGGCGCAGCACGATGTCCTCAACACCAGCCAATTACAGCTTCCAAAATTTACGCTTTACCCGCGCAAAAAAACACTCCAAAACATTCTTAGTTACAGTCGTAGCGAAGTATGTGTATGAGGTTTTAATGATTGTTTGATTGTGGAATTGTTTGATTGTATTTTGACGATTTTCGCTACGCGAAAATTTTATAACAATCCAACAATTTAACAATCAAACAATCTCTATTCTCCTTTCTCCTGCCAATAAAAAAATCTTAACTTTACGGAATAATGCGACAATGCTGAAATGCGTGAATAAACGAATGTTTACATTCAGTCATTCACTCATTGTCATTATCGCATAGAGTAGTATTGACGCATTGTACAATGTTCGTTAATTTTGAATTTTGAATGAAAAATTTTGAATAATAAAAAAATATTTAATTTGTTAATTTTTAATTATCAACAAAAACAAAGTAAATTTAAATTAATTTGTCATTCAAAATAATTCAAAATTTAGCGAAGACATTGATTGTAGCATTAACGCATTAAAATGAAATTCGAAGACAAGAAGATACGCAACTATATATATGGTGAAATGGAACCCCCCATTTCCGGTGATTATATTGACAATTACAAGCCATCAACGGGCGAAGTGTATAGCCAAATTCCTGATTCGGACGAGCGCGATGTACTGCGGGCGGTCAAAGCCGCCGAGCGTGCCTTCCCCGGTTGGTCGAATTGCGGAGTCAAAAAACGCTTTCGTATTCTGATGCGAATTGCGGATATTATAGAGCAAAATCTCGACACCTTCGCCAAAGCCGAAAGCACCGATACGGGCAAACCTATCACGCTTTCCCGCACGATTGACATTCCTCGCGCACAGAGTAATTTGCGGTTTTTTGCAACGGCGATTCTCCATTCTTCCTCCGAATCGCATCATATGGAACGCGAGGCAATTAACTACACCCTTCGCCGTCCGCTTGGTGTGGTCGGCTGTATTTCTCCTTGGAATTTGCCTTTGTATCTGTTTACTTGGAAAATCGCGCCTGCCCTCGCTGCGGGCAATTGTGTGGTTGCCAAGCCTTCCGAAATCACGCCGATGACCGCCTTCATGCTTGCCCAAGCCTGTCGGGAAGCCGGGCTTCCGCCGGGCGTACTCAATATCGTACATGGCTACGGTCATAAAGCCGGACAAGCCATCGTCGAAAATCCTTCGGTCAAAGCCATTTCATTTACCGGCGGCACCCAAACGGGCAAAAAAATCGCTGAAATCGCTGCACCAAAATTCAAGAAACTTTCCCTCGAACTCGGTGGCAAAAATCCCAATATTATTTTTGCAGATTGTGATTTTGAAAAAATGATGAGCACCACGCTGCGTTCTTCTTTTTCCAATCAAGGTCAAATTTGCTTATGTGGTTCGCGTATTTTTATTGAAAAACATCTTTATGAAGTATTTAAAGATGAATTTGTAAAACGGGTAAAAAAACTCGTCGTGGGCAATCCATTTTCCGAAAAAACCGACCAAGGGGCTGTCGTTTCTGCTGCCCACAAATCAAAAATATTGGATTATATTGACCTCGCCAAAGAAGAAGGCGGCACCATTCTATGCGGCGGCAAAGCGGTAGATGTAGCCAAATTTGAAAACGGTTACTACCTCGAACCCACTGTGATTGAAGGACTTAGTCCAAGCTGCCGCACCAATCAGGAAGAAATATTCGGTCCGGTGGTGACACTCATTCCCTTCGAGACAGAAGAAGAAGTCCTTGCCTACGCCAATGGCACCGAGTACGGACTTTCTGCAACCCTCTGGACACAAAATATCGGACGCGCCCAACGCATCGCCGAAAAACTCGACTCCGGCATCGTATGGGTCAATACTTGGTTGACCCGCGACCTGCGAACACCTTTTGGCGGAATGAAAAATTCAGGTGTCGGACGCGAAGGTGGTTGGGAGGCTTTACGGTTTTTTACCGAAGCTAAGAATGTTTGTATTCACTTGTAATTGGTCGGCGGTTGGTCAGTCTGCTTTTTTAAGGTGAATTAGTCTCGTATACTAACGGCGAATTGCGGACAATGAAAAATAATCAACAATATATCGTCGGTGCTACACTCGTTCTATTAGGTTCGATATGCTTTTCCGCTAAGGCGGTCATGGTCAAATTAGCCTATCGCTACGAGATAGACAGCGTATCTTTGATGGCTTTGCGGATGATATTTTCTTTGCCTTTCTTCATCGCAGTTGCCTATATTTCCAATAAAAAAAGTACACAAAAAATACATCTCCAAAAACGCGATTGGGCGATGATTGCAGCATTTGGGATGTCGGGTTTTTATGTGGCGAGTTTGGCGGATTTTATTGGTTTGCAATACATTACAGCGAGTCTGGAACGGGTGATTTTATTTACTTACCCTACGATAGTGGTTTTGATTGCCGCCTTATTTCTGAATCGAAAA
>CALCMV010000128.1 GCA_937967535.1 uncultured Saprospiraceae bacterium | reverse complement strand
TAGCCTGCAGCCGTGCCTCCGGCGCAAGGTGTTTGTGCTTGTAGTGCATAGCTCGTCAAAACGAGCATCAGCATGCAACAAGCATTTTTTAGAAAATTCATGTGTTAGAATTGTTTGTATTTAATTAAATGAAATTTGCTGTGGGTGTGATTGTCTCATTTGAAAACGCTCAATGGAGAAGGGATTTTTTAGACGCGAATTTTCGCAAAGCGGCACAAAAGTAATGTTTTTTTATTATGTATAAACATCAATTTGTCATTTATGTTGAAACAGAGTACCTTTATTCAAGTTGTCAGTTTCATGATTTCTTCTAAGAATTTTGGCATGTTTAGAATTGCATTTGACACTTTCATTTTCAAATGAAAATAATCCTGTCATTCGTCGGCACAAGTTGTAAAATATTTGATTTTTAATTTGAAATACGAATATAACTTGTAATGTCTTCTATTTATTTGATAAACAATATGTGTGTGATACAAGCCTACATGCATTAGTTTTTTTGTTTTCTATTGCAATAATTTGTTTTTATTAAAAAATATCGTAACTTTGTTTTGAATTTAAATGAAAATAAACATGAAGAGTTCAAACAAAAACATTTATTTTAAGCAAATTTTTGAAGCACTTCAATTCAATAAAGTCATTGTAAAAAAGCACCAACACAAACTTGACGAAGGGGAGTACAACAAACGTACCTTCGCTCAAAAGTTGGGTACGCACAGTGGCGTTGTGCCGGCTATATTAAGTGGGGATAGAGGTGTTACTGAGAAAATCATCAACAATCTTTGTCGTTACTTTGATGTCAACGAAGCCTTCATTCGTATGGGCGAAGGGAGAATGTTTGCCGAAAACGAAGCGGCTGCCGAGCCTTCATTTTTTGGTGCTGCCAATATCCTTTTTTCTGCCATACATGCGACTGCGGGTGATCACATCAGTGATGAAGCTCTGGCAGAAGAAGATATACGTTTCGGGATTCCGGGCTTACAAGGCAATCTTTTTGCATTTAATGTAAAAGGAAATTCTATGGAACCGCTTTTGCAGGAAGGCGATATGGTATTTTGCCGACATGTCGAAAACTCGAAATACCTTCGCAGAGATGAGATTTATGCTGTATATGCCGAGGGGCAGGTACGTATCAAATACATCGAAATGGAGCATGATGCTTACGAGCCACAACTCAAATTGATTTCACACAATGACATTGAGCATCCGCCGATTTATGTCAATGCCAATCAAGGCGTGAAAATCTATCAAGTCGTACATTTCCTGACAGATATGGGCAACCGATTGGGTTTGTTGTAATGCTAAGTGGAAGTACAAGTTTAAGAGTAAGTTTAAGTTTAAATAAACAATTCATTTTCAATGAATTATCATAATTGAAAGTGTCGCTTAATTCAGTCCAACCACTTATTAATATCTAAATTCTTAACTCTTGCGCGTTTTTGGTAAAAGATGAGTAAATAGAAGTGTTCGAGTAAAATATGGAACAGTTGCAAGGCGAATGTTTTTATGAAAAATGGCTGCCTGAATACTCAAATATCCACTTTTAACAAAGAAATTCGCCTTGCAACTCGCATATAATCATTTACTCATTTATTCATGTTCCTTACTGATTAACCGTTGCTTCTTGGATGACTCGCTCATAATATTTTTCGTATAGAGGCAGTATATTTCCAATGTCAAATTTTTGGGCTTGTGCGAGTGCATTTACGCGAAATTTTTGGTGTAGTTCTTCCGTTTGAAGCAAGTGAATAGCGTTTTTTGCCATATCGTCTATATCGCCCACTTTGCTTAAAAAGCCCGTTTGTCCGTGAATATTCACTTCCGTCAAACCACCCACATCCGACGAAATAATGGGAACTTCGCAAGCCATCGCTTCCAATGCTGCCAAGCCAAAACTTTCGCTCGCCGAAGGTATGATAAACAAATCTGCAATCGCCAAGAGTTCTTCTACGGCTTGCTGTTTGCCCAAAAATCGAATTTCGTGACACAAACCAATTTCGCGGCAGGTGCGCTCTACGCTTTGTCGTTCAGGTCCATCGCCGATGAGCAGAAGTTTTGAGGGGATTTTCGAATAAACCTTTTTGAAGATATGCACCACATCGTCCACTCGTTTCACTTTTCTGAAATTGGAAACATGTACAAGGATTTTTTCGCCATTCGGGGCAATGGCTTTTTTGAAATGGTCTTTATTGGTCTTGCGAAAACGGCTAAAATCAATAAAATTCGGAATAACTTCGATGTGATTATTGATGTCAAATGAATTGTAGGTATCTTGCTTGAGCGATTCGGAAACCGCCGTTACACCATCCGATTTATTGATGGAAAATGATACCACAGGTGCATAGGAAGCATTTTTTCCCACCAAAGTAATATCCGTACCATGCAAAGTCGTCACCACCGGAATATAAGTACCTTGTGCCAATAATATTTTCTTTGCCATATACGCTACCGCCGCATGCGGGATGGCGTAATGTACATGAAGCAAATCGAGTTTTTCATAAGAAACCACATCCACCATTTTGCTGGCAAGTGCCGTTTCGTAGGGCGTATACTCAAACAAAGGGTAGTCGGGCGAACTCACCTCATGGTAGTAAACATTTTCTGTAAAATTGAGCAATCTCGCAGGTTGGCTATACGTGATAAAATGCACGCTATGTCCTTTTTGAGCCAAACCTTTACCAAGTTCGGTGGCTACCACGCCGCTACCTCCGTAAGTCGGATAACATACTATACCTATCTTCATCGTGAAGTTTAAATTTAGAGCATTTTTAAACATGCTCTTAAATTTTGGACTTTGGACAGAGGAAATTGGGTAATTTGGAAATTCGGTAAAACCCTCGTTTTTAGAATTTTACATAAGATAATTAATAAACTATTTTATTTTAATAATAAAAATATTCCATTGATTATCAATAAGTTACAGTTTTAAACCTAATTTCCCAGTTACCTAATTCCCATTTTTATCCAAAGTCTAATTAAATTGAGAAGTCAAACCGTTTTGCGGTCAGATTTCTAATTTTATCTGACCGCTTCTAATTTGTTAGGACAATTATAAAGAAAAATTGAGAGAAAAAAGTTGTGATAGGGTACAAAAAAAAACGCCCGACAAATGTCGGGCGTTGCTGTACTACCGGGACTTGTTATTTTCATAGTTCAATTACACAATTTTCACAATGCCCGGAAGAGGGAAGGGACGAGACGTACAAATATAATGGTTTTGATACTTAGTTTGATTTGTTCGAACCTACTTACAAAAAATGGTTTGGGACGATTTAAGAACGTACTGCCTCGTCTATGATTCAACTTAATAAAACAAAAAATCTCTTTGGTTTCGCGGTAGCCAATGGTCAAAAGACCATCGGCACGCGCGACATTCATCATTTTTCAACTTTTTTCTTGTGGTATTTTATGGTTCAAAATTCGCTCATTCAGCATTAAAAAAGAATCTACACCGGTAAGCGGAACTTACCACTTTTTGAATAACCTGTCTAGTGCTTTGCTTGGTAGAAATTTGAAAATTGAAAAGACAATCAATTTTTGCAAAACACTATTTGGACATTTATTAGCTGTCCACTTCACCGGCGTAAGATTCATAGTGGGTCTAGCCTTTTATTTGCCGTAAACTTTTGTGAAATCGGACAAATGGCTGATGATGCTCCACTGATAAGTTTTAGAAGTCAGACCATTTTTCAAGGCTCATCAAGATAGATTTTTGACAAGTCTGTGGCCTCATTTCTTAATTCACTTGATAACCAACTTTTTAGTTACTAAATTTCCTCCAACAGTTGTTTTAATCAGATAAACACCTGTAGCATATCTTGTAGTATTGAGGTAATATGTTCTGGAGCGTACTCTACCTGCATCGTGCGACCAGACTTCTTTTCCCAGCATATCCACGATACTGATATTGACTTCTCGCGCTTGTTCCAGTTCAAAATCCAACACCGTATTACTTGTACTTGGATTAGGAAAAACTTCCAATTTTTTCAAGCCCTCTACTTCCTCATTCGATACGGCAGTATTTTCGCCGACCTCATAGCATTGTGTCAGCGCACAATTGTGAGCATCCGTTACTGTGAGGCAATAATTACCCGCCTCTACATTTTCCAAATTGCTCGCAATCACGCCATTATCCCAAAGGAAATTATAAGGCGGCAAACCGCCGTTCAAATCAATGGCAATACTGCCGTTGCTTTGTCCTCTGCTTGCATTTGTAATGCTTTCATTCAATACAATCGCATTAGGTTCATTCACCGTCACGCTGGGCGAATCCCACACACAACCATTGGCATCGGTTACAGTAAATTGGTAATCGCCCATTGGCAGATTCGAGGGGTCTTCTTTCGTACTGCCATCCGACCAGATATATTCGTAAGGTTCAGTACCGCCATACACCGTAATTTCGATTGCGCCATTATCGGCATCCGCACAAGTCAGGCTTTGCACAAAATTGAGTGCTACGCTGATGACTTCAGGCTGCTCCACAGTGATATTGGGAGAAGCCACGGATGCTCCTGCGGCATCGGTCACAGTCACTTTATAAGTACCTGCTGTCAAATTTTCAATATCTTCTGCCTTAGCCTCATTTGACCAAAGAAAATCTAATGGTGGTGTACCGCCATCTACACTAATCCCAATGGCGCCGTCGTCACTGCCAAAACAACTGACAGGCTGAACGACATCTACTGTTACAGAAACCAAAGATGCTTCGTTTTTTTGTGGGAATGTATGTGTAGACCAGCAAATGCAAGACCAACTCATTAGCAAAACTATGGCAAAAATTCTCATAATAACGATTTATAATTTTGAATAAACAAGTGTTTGCTCAACACGCTCACTCCTGCGGCAATCGGCAGTTGAAGCTTATGGAACTTCAACGCCGTATCGCATTTTGATACTAATTTATAGAGCGGAAATCCCTGCTCATAAAACGGTTTGAATATCTTCAATTTTTTTCAGTAGATATGTTATGGAAATATCTTACTGATGAAATTGAGTTGCTATAAAAAGTTGGATTTGTTTGTTTGTTCTTCAACATTCCTATTTGAATGTAGGAACACAACGTTGGTAAGTTTTTTGTCCGAAAAGTAGGTTGCCATTTTTGCCGTATGACAATGCAAACATAGATACTTTTTCGTTAGAACGCAAGGGGGCATCTCCCAAAAAAATGTAAAATAATTGTCACAGAGCTATTTTTTAGTATAATTTTTTATTTAAACAGAATTGTTTTATTTGAAATTATTTTTAATTATAAATAACTAATAATGAGTTAAATAAGTTTTTAAAATTAAAAAGAAAAAGAAAAAAATCACGCTGAATATTATGTAAAAATTGCTGTCAATATTTGAAAATACTTTCTGTGACACTATTTTTCACTCTAAATAGAAAATTAGATAGTAAATAAAGGTTAATAGAAATTTAAACGTGACGAATATGAGAAAAAATTATTCAATTAAAAAAATATTTAATTTAACTGAATTTTAGCCTAATTTTGGATAAAATCAGAATTTCCAAATTCTGATTTTTCATTTTTAGCATAAAAAATCATAGAAAATTGCCAATTTGCAGTCGCAAATTTCAGTAATTATCGCATTAACATGAATCATTATACAAAAGCACAAACAGCAAATATCCACAACGAAACATTTGCCTTCATCGAAGTCAATGAAAAAGACCATGTACTCACGATTACATTGGATAGGGAAAAGAAAAAAAATGCCCTTCACCCGCAAATGGTCAATGAATTGGCATTTGCGATGCAATACGCACACCACGAAGCGCGTGTATGGGTGGTACTCATTCAGGCAAAGGGCAATGTTTTTTGTGCAGGGGCAGATTTGAAAGCATTTATGGGCATCTTGGGGGAGTATGACTCCTCTATTCCCATGCCGAATGGAGAAGTTTTAGTTGGTGAATTGTTCAACAAAATTCACAAACCAACGCTTGCAAAAATTACGGGCGATGTGTATGCGGGCGGTTTTTTCTTCTTGGCGGGTAGTCATATTGTGGTCGCGCAAGAAGATGTCAAATTTGGCTTGCCGGAAGTCAAGCGCGGTTTGTATCCCTTTCAGGTCATGGCGGCACTCCTGCGGGTGATGCCTGCACGTAAGGTGATTGATTGGTGCATCAGAGGTTATAATTTGCCGGTACACGAAGCCGAAAAATACGGCTTGGTGAGCCATGTCACTAGTGCAGAAGATATTGACAATCAGGTAAATAATATCATCGAAGAGTTAAAACAAAACAGCCCGTCGGCAGTTCGCATGGGCTTGGAGGCTTATGACCACATTCAGCCCGATGCTGCTACCCACAAATACCTGATGGAAATGCTCCAAAAAACGGTAAGCTCCAAAGACGGGCAAGAGGGACTTCTGGCATTTCGCGAAAAACGACCCGCTGTATGGACGGGAGAGTAAGGTGGGAGGCAAGTTGATGGGATTTGGAATTTCTCAAGCTGTTGCCTAACATTTTTGCACAAAAATCGTTTATCTTAACGAAACAAGATTTGTTAAGAGCGAATTAAATTCAACTTGAGCTATTATGCACACCATAGAGCCGTTTTACAATTGGAGAGACCGATATATTGCTGCGAAAGACGAGCGTTCGCCTTTCTATGGGTATCAGAATAGTGAGTTTGAATTTACGCATAAAATTTATAATTATCTTATTCATCCTCAATGGGATGCCTTTGGTTCGCCGACCTTATATATGAAGGTGATTTTTGCGGATTATGATGCGGGATTTGCGATAATTGAGCTACTCGGCGAGTGGAATGATTGTATTCAAAACGATGTGATGTTTGTCAAGCGAGATGTAGCCGACCTGATGATGGAACAAGGCATCTTTAAATATATCATTGTCGGAGAAAATTTGCTGAATTTTCATGGCGGTGACGACGATTACTACCAAGAATGGTCGGAAGAGGTGCGCGAAGAGGGCGGCTGGATTTGCTTCCTCAATCTCCGCAATCACGTCATTGAAGAAATGGCAGAGGCGCGGCTGCAATTTCATATTCACTTCGACGCGCCATTCAATCAAGTTAGTTGGCGACCTTATAAACCGAAATTATTATTTCAAAAAATTGATGAATACGTGAAAAACCCACAACATTTTATTTTGCCGCATTGACTTGGACTTTGAATGGAGGAATGAGAGTATAATGAACCAATAGACAAAATTACATTTCTCTCGAAATGATTTGCTCCTTACTTAAAATTTATTTTTTTCTTCATATTAGGCATCATTTTCGCACTTTACAACGTTTGAATCTTGGAGGGTTCAAGTTAAAAGCTAAGGAAATCAAGCCTTAACTCACAACTCGCAGCCCGAATTATTGATAATTACTTGAAAAAAACGTAATTTTGCAAGCTATGTCAAAAAATACCATATTTCAGGGACTTCTTTTATGCTCCATAATCATACTATTGGCTTCTTGTAGCAATGATTTCGAACAACTGCGTAAGCAGGATGATTTCGGATTGAAATACGAGAAAGCATTAGAGTATTATGACAAGGGAGACTATTATAAGGCGCAAGTACTTTTTGAACAAGTGATGCCTTTCTATAAAGGCAAAAAAGAAATTGAGGATATTTACTTTAAGTATGCCTACACGCATTATAATATGAACAAGCGGATTTTGGGAAGTTATTATTTCAAAAATTTTGCGAATACTTTTCCAAACAGCGAATTTGCCGAAGAAGCCGATTTTATGGCGGCATATTGCAATTACGAACTTTCCCCAAAACATCGCCTCGACCAAACCCACACCGACAAAGCGATTGATGAGTTGCAATTATTTACCAATACACATCCGAAAAGTGAGCGCGTGGCAGAGTGCAACCGCTTGATAGATGAATTGCGCCGCAAGAAAGAAGAAAAAGCATTTGCAGAAGCCGAGTTGTATTTCAAATTAAAAGATTACAAAGCTGCTACACATTCTTATCAAACGGTGTTGAAAGATTATCCCGATGCCCAAGAAGCTGAAAGAGCGCGTTTTATGATTATCAAATCCAATTTCAAACTCGCGCAAAATACCATTGAATTGACCCAAAAAGAACGCTTTGAAGATGTATTGGAATCCTACAATGATTTTATAAGCCGCCATCCGAAAAGTACATTTGCCCAAGAAGCCAATGAAATTGCTTCGACCTCAAGAGAAAGAATTAAAAGACTTGGTTAATTTTTGATTTTTGATTGAGTGATTTTTGATTGAAAAATAAATTTGCAATGCGAATTTCAATTAAAAATCAAAAATCAAAAATCTCTAAATCAAAATATGGACATTAAGAAAAAAGCGCAAGGCTTGACTGCTTCCGCAGAAGCACAAAACGTGATGGACTTCATTGACAAAACAGGCAATGTGTACGAAACACTCGCTGTCATTTCCACTCGTTCCAATAATATCTCCCGTCATTTGAAGGAAGAATTATTGGCAAAGTTGGAAGAGTTTGCAGTAGCCAACGAAAATCTCGAAGAAATTCACGAAAATAAAGAACAAATCGAAATTTCGCGCTTCTACGAGCGTTTGCCCAATCCTGCACTCATTGCCACACACGAATATCTCAATGAAGAATTGATGTATCGTTATAGAGACAGTGAAAAGAAGGAAAAAATCGGCAAAAATACAAGAGTTTATCAATAAATGCTCGTCGTTTTGAGTTCTTGGTTCCATGTTTGTACAACTAAGAACAAGGAACCAAGAACTTAATGCTTCGTACATGAAAGATAAAAAAATCATCCTTGCGATAAGTGGAAGTATTGCTGCTTATAAGTGTGCTTTTCTAACTCGCTTATTGGTCAAAGCAGGTGCGGAGGTGAAGGTCATTATGACTCCCTCGGCTACTGATTTTATCACACCTTTGACCCTTTCCACACTTTCTAAAAATCCGGTTTTTAGTGATGTAAGTTCCGACGAGGGTTGGCACAACCACGTCGAACTCGGTTTGTGGGCAGATGCTATGATTGTCGCGCCTGCTACCGCAAATACGCTTGCGCGTATGGCTAATGGCTTGTGCGACAATATGTTGTTGGCGGTCTACTTATCAGCGCGTTGTCCGGTATTTTTTGCGCCGGCAATGGATTTGGATATGTGGACACATCCCGCCACGCAGAAAAATATCTCCACGCTCGAATCCTACGGCAATCACATCATTCCTGCCGAACATGGCGAACTCGCTAGCGGACTCGTAGGAGTAGGACGCATGGCAGAACCCGAAAATATCGTCAAAATACTCAACAATTTTTTCGCACAAAAAAATATTGAACAAGATTTGGCAGGCAAAAAAGCCCTCGTTACTTCCGGTCCTACGCATGAGGCGATAGACCCTGTGCGCTTTATCGGCAATCGTTCTACGGGTAGAATGGGCGTGTCTTTGGCAGAAGAATTGGCACGACGCGGTGCAATTGTCACGCTCGTTACGGGTCCGGTAAATATTGAGGCATTTGGGAAAAATATCACAACAATTTCTGTCAAATCTGCACAAGATATGTACGAAGTAGCGATGCAACATTTCCCTCAATCGGATATTGCTATCATGGCGGCGGCGGTGGCGGATTACACGCCCAAAACGGTATCGTCCACCAAAGTCAAAAAGAAATCCGGCGATATGAGTATCGAACTCAAACGCACCAAAGACATCGCCTACGAAATCGGTCAAATCAAGCAAGCGCACCAAATTACCCTAGGTTTTGCCCTCGAAACCAATAACGAAATTGAAAACGCCAAACGCAAACTCGCCAAGAAGAATTTCGACTTCATTGTTCTCAATTCACTCAATGATAAAGGCGCGGGATTCCAACATAATACCAATAAAGTCACCATTCTCGACAAATATGGCAATTCGATAGCACACGAATTGAAATCGAAGCCGCAAGTCGCAAAAGATATTGTTGATTATTTCAAAGTAATGACCGAAACACCGGTGGGTACATAAGCCGAATTTGGACATTGGAAAATTTGGGAATTTGACTTGCGAATCGTGATATTCTATGGAAATACAACATTCGACATTAAGGGATATTGACGAAATATTTCGTTTGTACGAACTTGCTACGGCGTATATGCGTAGCAAACCAAATGTGGTTGTTTGGCCCAAATTTAAACGCGAAATGGTGGAACAGGAAATTGCCGAAGAACGGCAGTGGAAACTTCTTATTGATGGAAAAATTGCCTGTGTGTGGGCAACGACCTTCAGCGATGAGCAAATTTGGGGAGAAAAAAATGAAGACCCGGCAGTGTATATTCACCGTATTGCAACGAACCCTGATTTTCGGGGAAATCATTTGGTGGCGGATATTGTGGCTTGGTCAAAAACATTTGCCCGAAAAAATAATAAAAAATATGTGCGATTGGATACGATGGGAGAAAACCGAAAGTTAATTGAGCATTATACGAAAATGGGCTTTACATTTCTTGGTATGTTTGATATGAAAAATACAGAAGGCTTGCCCGAACATTATCAGAACGGGCAAGCTGCATTATTTGAGTTGAATACAATGAGTGAGTGAATGATTTTTGATTTTTGATTGAAATTATGCTCATTTACATTTTTCTAAAACTATCAAATCAAAATCGGTTCTTTGACAATTTTTGCAAAAAAAGAAAATTAGCTTTTAATTAAAAAAAGAAATAAAGTTTAAATATTTGGATGTCAATGCAAAACCTATAAGGTTTCCAAAAACCTTAGAACGTGTTTAAAAATTCAAAAGCGATTTTTTGAGGATTTGATAAATTGAGAATTGGTCAAGATATTTGTGGTAAACAAATCATAAATATCTACATGCTATGGTAATGATACGAAGAAGCCCCTTTAGACGTAAACGC
>CALCMV010000127.1 GCA_937967535.1 uncultured Saprospiraceae bacterium | reverse complement strand
CGGAAATCTGGATGCGAGTATGAAAAACGGCGAAAGCGCAGCCCAACTCATTGACCGCCTCACCGAATTTGTCCATCACCTCAAAACACGCCCCGAAACACGCATCCTCGTATGCACACACGGACGCTCCATGCGTTGCCTAATGACAATTTTAAAAGGAGAACACCCCCGCGAAATGGAGAAATACAAACACGCCAATACCGGTCTTTTCAAAGCTACTTTTGATGGGGAAACATTCGACGTAGTATTGGAAAACGATACAAGGCATCTTGAGAGGTGAGACGAGAGACACGAGACCAGAGAGGTGAGACGAGAGACCAGAGATAAGAGACTTCTCTCATCTTAATTCTCTCGTCTCTTGTCTCAAGTCTCTCGTCTAAAATGAATTTTATGATAAAAGTTTCAGCAGTTTCTTATTTGAATACTAAGCCGTTTGTATATGGTTTGGTAGAAAAAGGCTTAGGAAAAGTAATGGATTTGAGCTTGGATATTCCTTCGATGTGTGCCGAAAAATTGACTTCGGGGCGCGTGGATTTGGGTTTGATTCCGGTAGCAGTAATTCCGAAATTAAAAACGCCACATATCATTTCCGATTTCTGTATTGGTTCGGAAGGTGCAGTCAAAACGGTGTGTCTGTACAGCCGACAACCACTTGAAACGGTGCGTCGGGTGTGGTTGGATTATCAGTCGCGTACTTCGGTGCAACTCACCAAGATATTGCTCAAACACTATTGGCAACTCAACCCAAAATTCCTACCCGCACAGCCCGGCTACGAGCGCAATGCCGCCCCTGACGAAGCCGCCCTCGTTATTGGCGACCGCACGATTGGTTTGGAAGATGAATATCCTTTTGTGTATGATTTGGGTCAGGCGTGGAAAGATTTTACGGGCTTACCTTTTGTATATGCCGCATGGGTCAGCAATCGTCAGTTGCCTTATGATTTTATTGAAAAATTCAACGCTGCGCTTGGTTTCGGTATGAATAATCTCCGAAAAGTCATTGACAAATATCAACCTTCAAGTCCCGATTTCAGCCTGAAAGATTATTACACAAAATATATTAATTATAACCTCAATCAACCCAAACGTCAAGGACTCGAATTGTTCTTAGATTATGTAAAAGGAAAAGAAAACGAATCGCCTTATTTGGTCTTTTGCTAGTCGGGTTTTCGGGTTACGGGTTTGTTTACAGTATAATTTATTATCATTTAATTTAATGTGTTCGTCAATTTTGAATAATGGAAATGTTTAATTTATTAATAATTATCAGTGAAAAACAAAGTGAAATTTAAATTTATTTGTCATTCAAAATTTGGCTAAGACATTGTTGATTGTCAGTAATTATTTTTTATTATAAAATTTTTATTCATACAAAAAATAATGCAAGTCTAACATATATTTTCTATTCGTACATACACAAGCATCGCACTAGGTTCACATCAAACAATTTTTGAATAAATCATACGTTGTATTGCCGTTGGCATTATTTTAGAGCATGTTAGTAGTAAAGTTTAAGTTTAAGAACAAGTTCAAGTTCAAGTTCAAGTTCAAATTTAAGCCTTCTTCGGAGGGATAAGCAACATTGTAAATTTATCGCTAACATGCTGGTTTCAAAAAATTTTTAAGTGACTATCATAATGAGTAATGAGTAAATGATAAAATGAGTAAATGAGTAAATGTTTTTACGCTTGAGTTTATTGATTCATTAAAATATTAGGCTCATGTAGGAAATTAGGTGGAATGTGAAGCAAGCCCAAATCCTATAAAGTTTTCGAAAACCTTATAGGATTGATTACCAGAGTTTTACTTCAACTTAAAATGGAAATCAATCTGCGTTCCACCTGATTTCCTACATGAGCCAAACATTATTTCATTTCAAATTTACTCATTTATTCATCTACTCATTTACTCATTATGATAGCCACTTAAAAATTTTCACCATTAAAAAAAATATGAAAGCAATATTGTCTGTATTATCAGCCCTAATCCTATTGACACCTGCATTTGCACAAGAAAACTCATTTAGCAAATACGAAGAAGAATTGAGCGAATACGCTTTTGCAATGATGGATTCTCTATATGACAATAGAGTGCTTGCCGCAGAATCTTTTGCAAAGCGATTGGAAGAAGTACTGCAAATGCCCAACTCGTATGCCCATCCTTTTCGCAAATTTAAAGAAGTATCGGTATCGGTATTGCCTTCGGAAGATGATAAGTTCCGAATATTTACTTGGCAATTGCGGGTCAGCAAGGAGCGATATATCTACGGCGGAGTGATTCAGACGGCAAACAAAAAACCAAAGGTTTTTGCTCTGACGGATGGTTCTGACGCGCTACCTCGTCCGCACAGTGAAGTATTGAGTGCCGACAAATGGTATGGTGCCTTATATTATAATATCAAACCCATGTCAAAGAAAAATAGTAAGTATTACACCCTCTTCGGTTTTGATGCCCACTCGCTTTATACTCGTCGAAAAGTGATGGATGTTTTGTATTTTGAAAAAGGAGAACCAAAATTTGGTGCGCCCGTATTCAACATACAAGAAGAAGGCAAACTCCCACGTACCGACCACCGTTTTATCTTGGAATATTCCGTTGCGGCACGGGCTACTTTGAATTATAATGAGGAGTTGAAAATGATTGTGTATGACCACCTTATCCCCTTCCCAAGTCCCTATGATGAAGAAGGTGCGGCAATGATGCCCGATGGCAGCTATCACGGTTTCAAACTGAAAAGAGGAAAATGGAACAGCGTCGAAAAAGTCTTTACACACGTACAACAAAACGCGCCTATCGTAAAACCCAAATTGGGCGCAGGACGTGGAAAAGACCCGATTTTGGGGAATTGACAAGTTGACGATATGCTATTGATTTAGTCCTTTAAAATGATTACTTTTGCAAAAAAACTGTCGAACTATTCCTGATAAAACTTTTACAAAATGTATTTTTTTTATTACAAATTAAAAAAAATACATAATTGAGCAAGTTTGGGTTTAGACTAAAACTTGTCCTTAAAATTCACATAATACTTGCTATTGTTTTCGTTAGAAAAAGAAACATTCGGAGAGTACGAATTATATCGGCTCAACAATAAAAAAACCGGAGAGCATTGTGCGATAATACCTGATTTTGGGGCAACACTTCAAAGTTTGGTATTGCGTAATAATGGTGATTTGTATGAACTCGTAGAGGCTTATGCAAATCCATCAGAAATATCTGACATCCAATCTTTTAGGTCTTCTCATCTCATTCCTTTTCCCAATCGTGTCAATAAAGGTTTGTATCAATTCAATGAGCAAACATATCGCCTGACCCCCAATTGGACGCATGAAGATAATGCGATTCACGGTTTGATATTTGACCAAAAATTTGATGTCAAATTTGAGCAAACCGAACATGCTGCCATACTTAGTCTTCAGCACGATTTTAAAGGCACTCCGGGTTTTCCTTTTCCTTTTTTGACCACCATCATGTACACCCTTAGTGCAGGGCAATTGAGTTGCAGCGTATTGGTCCATAATGTAGGCAACCAAGCAATGCCAATGGGCGTGGGTTGGCATCCCTATTTCAAATTGGGCGATAAAAAAATCAATGAACTTTCACTCAAATTGCCCGAAGGACGGCGCATCGAAACAGGCGAGCGAATGATTCCGACAGGCAAATTATTGGATTATAATCAATTCAGAACAGCCGCGCCGATTGGTCAAACGCCCTTCGACACAGGTTTTTATATCAATAATAATGGCGAGGAAGCCATCACTACTTTATACGACAATGAGCGTGGGGTCACGCTGCTGATTAGCCAAAAAAATTGTCCTTACTTACAAATTTTTATCCCCGAATCGCGCAAATCTATCGCCATCGAGCCTATGACTTGCGCTCCCGATGCCTTCAACAACAGCCTGGGACTCGAAACCCTAAAATCCGGCGAACATATAGAAACTTTTTATGGAGTCACCTTGAAGTGATTAACAAAATTATTAACTTGGTAATAATAATGTGTTTGTCAATTTTGATTTTTTCATTCAAAATTCAAAATTTGACGAAGACATTGTAACAATAAACTAATAATCAAATATGCGTTTAAAAAACATTTTACTTATTGCGCTGGCAATGTTCAGCCTAACAACTTTTACCGGATGCGTTGACATCATCGAAGAGATGTTTCTCAATAAAGACGGCTCCGGAAAATACACCATGCGAATGGACATGAGTGGCATGATGAGCATGATAAAAATGATGTCTGAAATGGAAGGTATGTCCGAAGACGAAGAAGCCACAGAGGATGCAGAGGATACAGAAGACAGCGAAGAAGAGGAAGGCGGCTTCGATGCTATGCTGGAACAAGGCGTAGACAGCATTATATATCTCAAAGATGCTTCTGCCGATATACTCGAAAAATTTGAAGACAATCCGGGCTTCGCAGACAAAGTCAATATGCGAATGAATGTTGACCCCGATGAGAACGTCTTCGTGATGGACTTCAATCTCGACTTTGACAACATGGACGATATTGACTATTTCTTCAAAAACTTTGACAGCATCATGGCGATGATGGATGATGGTGAAGACGAAGAAGCCGACGAACTCGATATGCTCGGTATGGGCGGCGGTATGGGAGCCGACTCTCCGCTTGGCGGTCTGTTAGGTGGCGATGGTTTTACCCGCTATTTTGACCTCAGCAAGCGCACACTCGTCCGCCGCAATACTTCTGTGGCAGAAGCCGCTGATATGGAAGAAGATATGGGCGCAGAAGAGATACAAATGATGGAAATGATGTTTGGTGAAGCCCAATACAAAATGATTTATCACATGCCGGGCAAAGTCAAAAAAATGACCAATAAAGAAGCCACTCTAAGTGCAGATAAAAAAACGGTAATGCTCGAAGGCGATTTGATGGATTATATTAAAGGTGAATTTGACATCGCCAATATTATCAAATTTGCTAAGAAATAATTTGAGTTGCCGCTTTTTCCTTGAGATTTGGTGCTTGTAATTTGGCATTTAAATTCAAGTGTAAAGTTAAATTTCGTACAATAATCGCCTCACGAATTTATAGGGCATAAATACACAAACATTCCAATATCTGTGTCACGTTTAATTGAAATAAAAGCATCATAAAAATATTTTATGGTGCTTTTTTATTTTTTTTCTTGTAAAAATATTTTTTGTTAATCTCATTATCTATTGATAATCATAATTTTAAAAATAAACTAAAATAAAATATACATAATAAACGAAACAAGTTGCTCTATTCACCGTATAAATTTGTGACATCAAAATTAGATTATTTAACAATTTTATTGTACATTTGAATGACTAAATTTTAAGCGAGTAATATGAAAAACCTGATAGAGATTTCGAAGATTGTTACTAAGAAAAAAGTCCGAAAAATTGAAATATTTGACGATCATTCATTGAAGCATAAAAACAGTAAATTCAATGAATTTTATGAGGCATTGATGGCGAATAAGTTTAAGAATGACCGCGATGCTGCGGCATTTTTATACAGTTGTGCGCCCACAGACGATAAGTATCGGCAACTCAAATCGCGCTTCCGAAAACGTCTGCTCAATACCCTCTTTTTCTTGGATGTCAACAAGCCATCCTCCTCCGGTTATGACAGAGCCTACTACTCCTGCAACAAAGACTGGACCCTCGTAAAAATCCTCCTTGCTAATGAAGCCTACCTCACTGCTTCCTCCCTTGCCCGACAGATTCTAACAACTGCATTAAAGTTCAAATTTGCGGATGTGATAGTCAACTGCTCGCGTATACTACGCGAACAATGTGCGCGGGACGGCGATGAAAAAGACTACGAAATATACGACCAATACAGCAAACAATATCAAGACGTATTGGATGCCGAAATTCGCTCCGAAGAACTTTATCAGCGTGTAGTGATGAACTACCACAAACCCCCATCCAAAAACCATGACCTCGCCGAAAAAATTGACGTTTACTGCGAAGCATTGGTCGGACTTTCGGAGACTTACAATTCGCCGATTATCCTGTACAATATGTATTTGGTATGGGCATATCGTTACGAAATGTTGTTTGATTATAACAGTACGCTCGAAGTATGTGAGCGTGCCGAAAAATATATTGAAGAAAATCCGCTATACTATCAAGATGACAAATTGGCGACTTTCCAACTCAAAAAAATGTCTGCTCATCTGCATATGCGCGACTTTACCAGAGGTCAGAAAAATGCGGAAAAGGCTTTGCAGTCATTCCTTGATGGCAGCCCCAATTGGTTTGCATTTATGGAGTACTACCTCCTGATTGCTTTGCATACCGACAACTATATCCAAGCCGTAGCCATCTACAATAGAACTACGAGTAATTCCAAATTCAAAAAACTAACAGGCATACAGCGTGAAAAATGGAAAATTTACGAAATCTACCTCAACTATATCATTGAGAGTCAAGCATCTAACAGTCCGGTACTTCGCGCACACAAACGCAAAAATTTCCGCCTGTCGCGCTTCCTCAACGACCCGATTTTATATCCCAAAGACCAACGTATTTTTACCGTTTTGCAGGTCGTAGCGCAAATGTTATTTTTGCTCGAAAAACGCAGTTTCAATGCCGTTGCAGAGCGCATTGACCGACTCAAAGGCTACGCCAATCGCCAATTGAAAAAAGAAGAATTTACGCGCGTCATCAATTTTATTCGTTTGCTCCAACAATTGATGCGAGCCGATTTTGTACCCGAAAATATGACCAATACCGAAAAATACCACACCCGACTCATGGAAACACCATTCAACTATCGGGGATTGATTACAGAACTTGAAGTCATTCCTTATGAAAAATTGTGGGAAATGATTATTAATCGCCTGAAAAAAGACTGAAATAATGGTTAATGGTTAATGGTTAATGATTAATGGTTAATGGTTAATGGTTAATGGTTAATGGTTAATGGTTAATTTTGAATGACAAATAAATTTAAACTTTACTTTGTTTTTTGTTAATAATTAAATATTTTTTATCATTCAAAATTGGCGAATACATTAAGTGTCGAAATGTTGGTATTATTCTTTTAAATGATAACTTATACACGTATTTATTGAAAATATTTTTTTAGACCAAAAAAAACACAAACGTGAAGCAAAAAATACGAGGATTCACCTCTGTTTTTTGTTTCACATTTTGTATTTCTGTACTCTGGATATTGGGAAATTAGAAAAGGAACGAATTAAAATTAAAATGCAAATTAAAATTAAAAATTAGCTGAGAATCAGTTGATTGTAATTTGAGAATGTAAAATTATTTTTCACCGTTCCAAATTGAAAATTTGGTAAAATATTGTTTTATAGTTTTTACAAAATAATATTAAGAATCGTTTAAATATTTTTTTTATTTCTAATAAATAAAATAATCATTTACTTACGAAAATGCACCTTATTTCCCGCTTCTCTAATTTCCAAAATATCTAAGGTTCAGTTGTATTTCCATCCAAATAATAAATAATTTATCGGGTTACGGATTAGGGATTTTCGGGTATCAACCCACTCAAAACCCGCAACTCGCAACTTAAATTACATGAAAAAAATCCTACTTTTTGCTGTGCTGGCTTTTATAGGCAGTTATGCTGCACATGCTCAGGCAGAGTCCGACATTGTTATCACCGAAATCATGTACAACCCGCCCGGAAACGACACGCTCGAATTTATTGAACTATACAATAAAAGTAATTCCGGAGTCAATCTGACGGGTTGGCAATTTACACGCGGCATTACCCATTCTTTGAGTGGTATATTTATCTCGCCCAAAAGTTACATTGTTTTGACCAAAGACAAAACAGAGTTTGAGAGTACTTTCGGCGTACCCGCCATCGAATGGGAAGACGGCGGACTCTCTAATAGCGGCGAAAGCCTCGTCCTCGTCAATGCACAAGGGATGATTATGGACACGCTGCGGTATAGCGACGATGCCCCTTGGCCCACAGGACCTATTGACCCCGATGGCGATGGTGCTTCCATCGCATTGTGCGACCCCGAAGCCGACAATCTAGACCCCGCCAATTGGGTTATCGGCGACGACCCTACGCAAACGATTCTTGTCAATAACGAACTCATTTATGCACACCCTTCTGATACCTGTCTGGGCATTGATTTGATACCACCGATGCCCGAACACGCAGAGGCAATTTCGCAAACCGAAATCATCGTTTTATTCAACGAACCCGTGAATATGACATCAGAATTATCAGAAAATTACACAGGACTCGGCACACTGATTGCCGACCGCGACCCGACTTGGACGGTCATCACATTAGTCTTGGATACGCCTTTGCAGGATGGTGTTTTGACCACATTTTGTGTAGATAATATACAAGACCTGCCCGGCAATCAAATGACTGAGCTCAATACCGAATGTTTTGAGGTCATCTGGCATAGTACGGGCGAGGTACGCGACATCGTTATCACCGAAATTATGTACAATTCGCCGGGAAAAGATAGCCTTGATTTTATTGAATTGTACAACAATTCAGGGGTAGACCGCAACCTTTGGGGTTGCTTTTTTGACAGAGGAATTGGCTTTGAATTTCCTGAATTTATACTCCCTGCGGGTGAATATGTAGTAATCGCCGAAGACTCCGCCAATTTTGAACTCACTTATGGTATCACGCCCTTCAAATGGAGTGGTAATCTTGATAATAATAGTGAAAAAATCATTTTTAATTATGTAGATGGCGACACGATTGACCTTGTAGACTATAATGACAATATGGGTTGGGATACGCTCGCCGATGGTTTGGGTTATTCGCTCATTTTGTGTGATTTTTCGTCGGATAATGCCGATTCATTAAACTGGACAATTGCGACTACCTCTACCGAAATTTTTATTGAAGATTCTGTAGATCTTATCGTTGGCAATGATACCATTCAACAAGCCATACAGATAGAAATGTTTGCCAATCCGGGCGAAAACGATCCGGGCTGTCCGGTAAGTATTGAGTATGTCGAAGAACTTACAGGTGTTCATATTTATCCAAACCCAAATAATGGCGTGTTTTTTATTGATAATCAAGAAAATACACCATTAGAATATGAAATATACGACCTCTACGGACGCGAAATAAGGCGAGGCAATTTGACAAGCAGCCAAGAAGAAATTCACCTAAAACAAATACCAAAAGGCATATATCTATTACGACTGACCGATAAATCTTCATCAAAAAGTACAACGAGGAAGGTGGTGGTGAGTAACGAGTAGCGAGTTTGCGAGTGAGAGCATGTTTGGATTTTTTTTATATGAAAATCCGAACATGCTCTTTTTTTTGTTTTACATTTTAATAACTGGACTTTGGACATTAGGTAATTAGGTAATCCCGATAACTATCGGGACATTATCAACAATTTGCATTGATTTGCATTTTATTTTAAATGAATTTTATTTAAATGTTTATATTGTTGATAAATAAATAATTACACTTTTGTCAGCCTAATTTCCCAGTTAGCGAATTTCCAAAATGTCCAAAGTCCAGTACTAAGTGCCTAAGAATTCTGATATTGCATTGTAATGCTATCTTCTGTTCTTACGTAATAAACGGTTTTGAACTTCGGTTCGGTGAGTTTATGTGTATTAAATCGGGGAGTCATACGCTGCATCAAATCGTAATCATTACCCAAAGGAACATCCGTAAAACCTTTGATTGCTTTAAATGCGCTTGTTTTACCAAAAAAAGACCCCATACCACTACACTCATCTACATGGATGAGTTTTGAAGGGTCAGTACAATCCACAACATAGGGACTGCCAATAGGAATTAAACCTCCATATACAAAATCAATTTCAGGATGATTGGTAAGA
>CALCMV010000126.1 GCA_937967535.1 uncultured Saprospiraceae bacterium | reverse complement strand
CTCTCTTTTTTAGATTTTTACAAAAAGTAATTAATAACATGTTTTATTTTATTAATGAAATTTATTCAATTGATTATCAATGAGTTACGGTTCTAAACCTAATTCCCCAATTCCCTAGTTCCCATTTTATCCAAAGTCCAATACTTATTGGATTTTGGAAATTAGACTTACTTTCGTGATAATGTCTCTGCCAATTTTGAATAAAAAAATATTTAATTTATTAATTAATAATTATCAGTAAAAAATAAAGTAAAATTTAAATTTATTTCTCATTCAAAATTTGGCAAACACATTGAAACATGTTAAACTTTTTCCAGTCTAAATACCGGAAATTCGGCTATATCAGTAGTTTCTGTACGGAGGTCTTCGTAGGTCATTTTCACAGTTGAACGCAATTTTTCTATCGTCGTTACACTCACTGTACGCAAAAAACCTCGCTCGGTACGCAGGTCGGTGATGGGATTGCCCTCTCCTGCTGTTTTATGAAAATTCCGTATTTTATTTACCTGATAATCAGTATCTTTTGACAGCCATTCGGCAAACCATTTTTCGCGTTTGCCTTGCATTTCATTATCATATAAAGTGGATGAAGACCAAATTTGGGCTTCATGTGGAAGTCGTTTGAGGTGTCGTTGTTTTCCATCCCAACGCAATTCCCAAGCCTGCAATTCATCTTCCCAATCAAACAAAACAATCGTAAAGGGTTCTATTTTCTCTAAAAAATAATTTTGCAAAAAATCTTCTACATCAGTTGTCGTCAAAGCATCCAATACGACTTGTCCGCGACTCATTCTATAAGGCAATTCGCGCTTATGCCCAACAAATGCGCCATTCATCAGACAGACCACACGCCCGTATGGAGTCGCGCCAATCCAAGTGCCGCCGGCTTCGCCATCTTTCGGAAACATGACTTGCTTGCCTGCTATTTCATAGATTTTGGGTGGGAGTGCGGGTTTACGCTTTACGCCTTCGTCGCGGTTGGAAGTAAGGATAAAACTATCTTGGCTAAGCGGTAAATAAGTTACTGTGCACATACGCTTTGGCGATATTTGATGGTGGAAGGCGCAACGCCCAAATCCCCATCTACCTCAAAATCAGGGAAATGTACACGCAAACCCATTTTAACGATAGCAAGGTGATGAATAGCATGTTCAAAGGTATAAATCAATTCGCGTCCGACGCTGGAGGAGATACCATTGTCTTCAGCTTTGTCGATAGTATACATTCCTTGTAGCACTTTGACCGATTGTTGCAAATTCAATTGACTGATATGAGGTACAAGACTGCAAAAGTTTTTATCGCAATACCTTGTCTCGGTTTGGATGCGGAGGTCGCGCTCACGTTTGTCATAATTAATTACTCCTGATTCTGCGCCTTGTATCAGGCAGGCATAAAATCCGTGAATATGACGAATATGCGAACCGATAGAACTATCGGAAAACACCTCTAAGGGTTGGGCATACATTTCATCGTCCATTCTGTGCAGCAAATTGCAGACCTGCTGTATGATACCTTCCGTATCTTTTTTTAAATTCATATAATTATTTATTCGTTTTAATAAAAAAACTTTCATAAACAGTAAGCATTGACACCTTCAAAAATGCCGATTCTTTGATGCTTACTAAGTGGAAGTATAAGTTTAAACAATTCATTTTCAATGAATTATCACAATTAAAAGTGTCGCTTAGTTCAGTCCAACCACTTATTTAATATTTTATTAGGGAGCTTAAAAAAAATTGAAACCAACATGTTGTCGATAAATTTGCAATATTGCTTACCCCTCCGAAGGAGGCTTAAATTTGTCCCGTATAGCTATCGGGGGAATTTGAACTTGTTCTTAAACTTAATCTTAATCTTAATCTTAATCTTAAACTTAATCTTAATCTTAAACTTAATCTTAAACTTAACTTGGGGAGCTTACCTATCAAATCAGAACTATCGCAAAGTAGGCAAGTTATAAGAAAACGCAAAAGCGATTTTATTAAACAAAAATTAAAGAGCAAATTTCGAGAAAAAAGGCATTGTTTTATGTCAAACCAATGACAATTTTAACGTTATTTGCGTATACACAAAATAGATAATTTATAATTTGTAAAATATACACACTTATTTTTGTATATTTGTAAAGTTCTATCGGCTGTTTTCTTTATCAGCTTAGTATACACCTCTATAAATACCTATTTTAAAGCAAGTTAAACATTAAAATAAAAATCACTCGACGGCTACTCGCGCTCAAAACTCAATTCGGGAGAATCGCCGTTTTAAAGTATATTTATGACAGCAATTAGCACCTTAGCACCGTCACAAACGGCATATATCGCCGACCTTATCGGCAGGCAACGTGACTATTTCGCCACAGGCGAAACGAAAGATGTGAAATTTCGCATCGCACAACTAAAGAAACTTCGTGCTGCAATCGTTGAAAATGAGCGTATATTTTTGGATGCGCTCAATAAAGATCTACGTAAATGTGACACAGAAGGTTACTTAACTGAGATTGGTTTTGTGTTAAATGATTTGGATGATGCCATTGCGAATACCCATAAATGGGCAAAACCGGAACGAGTACCTACTCCCCTATTTCATGCCAAGGCATCGAGCTATATTCAGTCTGAACCTTACGGAAATGTACTCGTCATTGCACCGTGGAATTACCCCTTCCAATTGGTGCTTGCGCCTGTGGTGGGTGCCATGTGTGCAGGTAATACGGTAGTCGTCAAACCTTCGGAATATGCACCGCACACCGCCAAAGCTATTTCCAATTTAATTACGGATAATTTTTCGGACGAATATATCGCCGTAGTAGAAGGCGGCGTACCCGAAACACAAGCACTTTTGGCAGAAAGATTCGACTATGTTTTCTTTACAGGCAGCACAAATATAGGACGCATCGTGTATCAGGCAGCAGCCCGACACCTGACCCCTGTTACGCTCGAATTGGGTGGTAAAAGTCCTTGTATTATAGACGAAAAAATCCATGTGGTACACTCCGCAAAACGCATTGTATCAGGTAAGTTGATGAACGCAGGGCAAACTTGTATTGCGCCCGACTATCTGCTTATTGATGAGAAAATTAAGGATAAATTCGTTGCGGAAATGAAAACACAAATCCGCAAATTTTACGGTGAAAATGCACAGGAAAGTCCCGATTACGGGCGCATTATTAATAAAAAGCATTTCAGACGATTGAAGGGTTTGATGGACGGCGGCGGAGACATTATTTTCGGGGGAAAAACGGACGAAGCAGACCTTTATATCGAACCGACTTTGATGGATAATGTCGCTAAAGATGACGCGGTGATGCAAGAGGAAATTTTTGGTCCTATTTTGCCGATTCTAACCTATTCGCGCCTTGAAGATGCGATTAAATTTATCAAAGACCGCGAAAAACCGCTCGCCTTATATATGTTTTCCAAATCACAAAAAAATATCGACAAAGTGATGAACGAAACGAGTGCCGGCGGCGTGAGTATCAACGATACACTGATGCACATTGCCAATCCACATCTGCCCTTCGGTGGTGTGGGCGAAAGCGGTATCGGGGCATATCACGGTCCTGCGTCATTCAATACATTTTCACATAAGAAGAGTGTGTTGCATAAGTCACTGCTCATAGATGCGCCCATACGTTACGCGCCTTACGGGAAGAATGAAGGGCTTTTGAGAATGATGTTGAAGTATTTGAATAAGTAGCGAGTAGCAAGTTACGAGTAGCGAGTTAAGATTATTCCCGGACTTTGGCGATTTTTCGTTGGGGTTCGGGATTTTTTTATTAGACTTGTTACCCTTTAAAATCAGGAAAAACCAGTGAGAATTACTATGCCAAAAACATTTTTAAGATAAAATTATTTAATTATTATTTGTATAAATTTGTTTTTTAATTATTAATAAATAAGTTTATTATTTTTATAATTTTATA
>CALCMV010000125.1 GCA_937967535.1 uncultured Saprospiraceae bacterium | reverse complement strand
TCGTCCGGCGGTGTTGAGTAATTGTGGCTCAAATTCGTCTTGGTCGGGCGTATCGAAAGGGGTGATTTCAGATGTATCGACAGCTCCGGCACGGTCAAAAGCAATCAAAGCATCTTTGACTTCTTTGCTTTCCATGACGTGCAAGTGTTGGCGGACTTTTGTGATTTCATTCCGTAGCTTGCCTTTGCTCGTTGCTTGGCTGAGGCTGACTAAGAAATTGTCGATTGCCTTGATATGCTCATCGGTCATGGTTACAGGACGCTTACTGACAAAAGACTGGAAGAGCATCGCCATTGCCATGTCTTTTACTTTATCAAAGTCTTCATTCACTTTCGTATATCGCGCGTCTTTGGATTCTAAGATGCGGTGAATTTCTGCTTGGTATCTGATGTAACCTTTTTCTGCGGTGAGGAAGTTTTTGATAAATTCCTTGGCGAATTGTCCGAACTCGCTGCCGACAGCTACTAACGCAGGATTTGCTATACGAGACGAACATCCTGTCGGCAAAACTCCTGTGTAGGTAGGACTGAAAATATCAGTTATAGTACCATTGGCAGACATGGATTTACCGTTATTAAATAGAAATTCAACCGGATCGCCACCTTGTATATCGTCAGAGACTACATTGATTCTCGCCAACGCACCGTCGCAGAGTTGGTTGTTTTTACTTGTGCGAGTAAGGGCAATGTCAAGGGTATTTTCTGCGACATTAAATATGTCGATGTGTTCGTCGGGAAGTAGAGAGGAGTTGGCGAAATCAACGGTAACACTATTGGTATTTAGATTGTCAAAATTAATACTGCACGCTACACCATGCGTACTGATAGCTGTACCGAGCGTGGATTCTACATAAAGGTCATAAGTAGTGGTGATGACCCCGCCGCTATTGTTTTCACTTACAACTTCAAGCCTAAACTGAAGGGGATTGTCAGGAAAAACTGTAGGAGGTAATGTGTGGGTATTGCCATAGTTATTGATGAGTGCTTGTATATCGTTGATATCGACAAGTCCGTTGCCGTCACCATCGCAGTGTTTGGTATTGATGTCATTGATGTATGATTGCCATTCGGAAGAGGACTGTGGCGTCCAAGATAGGCTCGCATTCGGGCGTGTCGTGCCTGTGTTACCTTCTGCCAATCCCCATTGGAGTAAATCAACACTATTAGCTACGCCGTCATTATTGAAATCTCCCGGATAAACAGGACTCGTATTGCAGATGCCATCACCATTGAGGCAGAAATTTTCCCATGTGGCATCGAAGGTATTACCGTCACTTATGTAATTATTAAGGTTGAAAATTGGATTTAACTGACTACACAAGCTCATTAAATTGTTGTAATAACAACCGCTAAGCCGATTGTTATTTACACCCAGATAGGTCAAATTATTTAAATTGCCAATTTCAGTGGGAATATTGCCTGTAAGTTCATTACCCCGTAGTCCTAAGGATTCAAGGTTAGTCAAGTTACCCAACTCCGTCGGGATTGCACCGTCAAAGTGATTATTGAATAAATTTAAGTCAGTCAGATTGGTCAGACAACCAAGTTCAGGAGGAATATGACCGCTCAATTCATTTTGAAAAAGATGTAATTCTTCCAACTGAGTCAAATTGCAAATTTCGAGTGGAATATTACCGGTTAGGTCATTACTTTGTAAGCGTAACCGGGTTAGGTTAATCAGGTTGCCGATTTCAGGTGGAATATTTCCACTCAAACTCATTTGATTGAGGTCTAAAAATGTCAGATTGATTAAGTTACCGATTTCCGGCGGAATACTACCTGATAAATTATTGGTAGCACCAAGCCACAAAATTTCCAAATTAGTTAAGTGACCAATTTCCGGTGGAATACTACCCGTTAGTTGATTATTATACAGATACAGATGAGTGAGATTAATCAAGTTGCCAATTTCAGGCGGAATAGTTCCTGTAAAGCTATTTTGATTTAGTTTTAAGTAGGTTAATTTAGTTAAGTTGCCAATTTCGGTTGGTATATTCCCGTCTAATCGCATTCCCCATAAGTCCAAGTGGGTCAATTGGCTCAAATTGCCAATTTCAGGTGGCAGATTTACGTGATTACCACTTAATCTATTTCCACCTAAAGCTAATTCAATAACACATCCATCAGTATTCAATACTACACCTTCCCAAGTATCCATCGGTTGGTTCAAATCCCATGGATTCGTCCAGTTAGCACCATCGGTTGAGTTGTATAGAGCTACAAGCGCGAGGGAGTCATTTGCTCGACAAGAGCAGGTATATATACCAATGCACTCACAATCAGTTGTGTACACATCATTTACGGTGCAACTGTTTCCATCGTCACAAGCTGTACCGATGAGGTGGTCGTTGAAATTGGGACATATATCTTCACCATCACAAATACCATCTCTATCGCTATCAGGGAGTGTCATAGGCGGAGAGAAGATGTAAAAGAAGTAAGGTTCTTCTACGATGTATATTGTTCCGTTGGCGTCCATAGTAACTCCTTCGGGTTGGAAGAGATTGAAGCCATCTAAAGGTAACTGACTGATTTGATTGCAGTTTTCATCTATCTCAATTAAGGTGTTGCTCTCATGGCTTAATAATAATGAATGTGTAGTGACGGGAGTTGTCAAATTAGGAAGATTTAAATGATAGACATCGGATATGTCTGAAAGACCGAAGGGATTTTGTGTCATATCACACACAATATCAACGTCCGAAACAGAGAGCGTTGTAGATGTGGTAGGCATCGTAAAAGAATAATATCCTTTAGGCGTTTTTTCTTTTACAACGTATATGCTATTTGTTGTTGGGTCGTAGCTAATGCCTTCCAGTCCGGTATTTCCACCCCAAGGTCCTAACTCATTAGGTAATTGTACAATGTCAGAATTAGTATAATAAACAGTCGTAGTAGTAGGATAAATATCGAAAAATACGACATCTCCTCTTCTTTCTTCCACTACTGCAAACCTTGTCCCTGAAATATGAACAATACCCTCGGTATCCTCAAAATCAAGAAGTTGGATTGTTCTCAAAACGCTGCCGAGAAGGTCAGTTTCATATACGGCAGGCGTACCGTTTTGCACCATAAAAAGGGTATTGGTGAGTGGATTGTAAGTAATGCCTGACAGGTCGTTTGGAATGGTGGTGGTTATGATATTTTCTATCCAGTAGCTACATAAGCTGATACTTTGGAGAGGGGCATCGCAGATGCCTGCACCTGTATTGCAGAAGTCCTCAAAAGTAGCGTCGAAATTATTGCCATAATCAATTGAAGAGTTTGCAATATCTAAACTATTACAAAGCCCCTGTAAATAGGCATCATAACAACCACTCAACTGATTGGAGCTAATATCTATGTAATACAGAGCAGTTAAATTGTTGATTTCGGGTGGGATACTGCCTGTGAGTTGGTTGTTACTTAATATTAAATTTGAGAGATTACCTAAATTACTTATTTCGGAGGGAATATTGCCGCTTAATTGATTGTCGCCTAACCACAGTAATGTCAGGTTAGTCAAATCGCCGATTTCAGGTGGAATGTTTCCGGTAAGTTGATTGTTGCGTAATTTTAATTCAACAACACATCCGTCACTATTCAGAGTTACTCCGTACCATGTATCTATTGGTTGATTTAGGTTCCAAGTATTCGTCCAGTTAGCACCATCGGTTGAATTGTACAGAGCTACAAGAGCGAGGGAGTCAGTCACTCTACATGGAGCAACACAGGTACCTAAACCCACAGCACACCAAGCCGCTTCTGTCTGTATCACTTCATTCGACCCTGCGCCGTACAAGTCAATAGCTGCCTGAATCGCTCCTGTGCGTGCATCTGTGTATTGAGAAGTTTCATTTAAATAGACAGTAAGGTTTCGATAAGCAATATTAGCGGCTTTATTCATACCTATTCCACTGACATTATAGGCATAATCATTATCATTGATACCACTACCACCTTCTGAAAGTAGGTAAAACCAGTAGTTTTGTACACCGCTATTATAGTGTACGCCGCACCAGTCGTTGTATTGAGTACAATTTCCTGTTATATCATACCAAAAACTACCTAAATACGTATCCGGTTGTCGAGTGAGGGCATCAGGGGAATTGGGATTGCTTAGGTCACGCAAGGTTTTTCCGCTATCTACCGTAAAATCTTCTCCCATCAACCAATCATTATTTCCTCGCATATATCGTTCTGCAACTTCTCCGAAAATGTCTGAAAAAGATTCATTGAGCGCACCCGACTCCGCTGCATATATCAAATCTGCTGAATAATCAGTCAAGCCATGTGTGATTTCATGTGCCACTACGTCAGGTGCGGTTAGTGAGTTGAAAGTAACACCATCCCCATCGCCATAAGTCATCCACGAGCCATTCCAGAAGGCATTATTATAATCAACTCCATAGTGTACCCAACTCAGTAAAGGCATATCATTATCATCAAGGCTATTTCTATTATGTGTATTTAAGAAATACTCATATACGTTTTGTGTTGCCCAGTGTACTTCGTTTGCAGTTGGGTCACTTTGAAAAGCAGCAAGTGATTCTGTAATAGGTATTTGAGGATAACCATCAGTATTAACCGCATTAAATACCTGCATTCCACCACCCAGACTATTTGCTAAAGTATATGGACCATTATCTGCACAAGCTGTAAAAAATACATGCTCGGAATAATTAGTAGTACCATCGGCAGTCGTCACATCGGTTGCCGAATCGTTCATGCAATCGTGAATTTTTTCTATTGTAGTCAATGTCGCGCCTGTATGAGCGTCTACATACACGACACTTCTCGTCAGCGGTTCTACGGCATAGATGTCAAACTTGTAAGCAAGGCGATACCGCTCGGCTTTTTCTCCGAATTTCGGGTCAATAATCACCAAGTCGGCTGTTGGATAAAAAGTGGCATCTTCGCAAGCCTCTATTTGCTTTTTCATGTTTTCATGTACGGGGTCGTTCCATGCGTATAGCGTGGCATTGATGTGTTGTAATGCAGATTGCAGGGTGGTTGCTTCGGAGAGGGTGGGGGTGATGCTCATATTGATGTCGCGGACGAGTTTGCCGTTGGCGTGTTGTACACGATTGTTTTTTTCGTGCATTAGATAGACTGCACCTTCTATCGGTACGTCTTTGTAGGTCTGTTGGTAACGATAGTGGCGGTAGCCGAGGGCATCATCCTTAGTAGAGAAAAGTGTGAGTCGGTCATTTTGGGCGAGTTTCAAAGTGCTTTTATCTTGCATGAGGTCGATGGCAGATTTTTGGTCGGTGGCTTCAAATGCCGTCCATTCATTTTTGATATTAGGGGCTTTATCGTATTGAGCATGAAGTTGAGTGAATATCAAACAGCATACTAAAGTTTGTAGAAGTGCTTTCATAATAAGTACTTTTGGTTATAAAAAAATTAGTTTTATCATATTGACAAATACAAAAGTAGAGACATTATTTTTTATATTCTTAGATTTATATAGCTCTTATCGCCAAAACATTTTTTATTTTTGTTTTATAAATTATTGATAAATAAATTTTTAGTTAAAAAAAGTTATCTTGAAAACACAAAAACATAAACCAATTCTTTGTCTTGAATTACTCAAGACTTTTTCCCGAAAAGAAATGGAACGTCTATCATATTTAGCGCATTGTCAATACTTTAATACTGATAAATATGTAGTGAAGTTGTTGGATGTGTTGAAGAAATACAACTTGGAAAATATCACGGTGAATGATGAATTTCAACGCACAATATATGGAAAAATATTCCCTGATTTGTCAAGACCCCAAGGGGAATTAACTAAAAACGAGGGTAGTCAACTCAATCGTAAAATGAATAGTTTGCTGCGGTTAGCAGAAAAATTTTTGGTCATGGAATCTCTTGAAGAACATACTACCGCAAATAACGAGTTAATTTATCCGCAACTAATAAAACGCCGCCAGTCCTTGCTATTTAATCGTCATGTAAACAAAGTACAGAAAACACAAAACAGTCAAACGATTTACGGGATAGATTTTTACGAGCATCAATATAAATTAGAAAATAACATTATTAATTATCACGATAGCATGAACCAAAATCCCAACTTGACCAATGTAGCAAATTTGGAACGCTATCTCGATATCTATTATTTGTTGTACAAATTAGAAATACATCTCGGCGTATTGTCGATACTTCGTGCATCGAAAGGTAAGGAATATGATTTTTCTCCCATGTCAACTATTAATGATTTATTAGCATTGCCACAATATGCCCAACACCCATTAATCGCTGTCTATCAAGCAAATATTAACTTAGAAAAAGAAGGGACAGACAAAGCATATTTTTATTTACTGGAATTATTGGATAAACACGAAAATGAAATCGAACCGAACAGATTAAGGTCTTTTTATACCAACGCCACCAATTATTGTATAGGTCAAATTAGAATGGGAAACCAAGCGTACAATCAACATCTTTTCAATTTGTATAAAACAATGCACGACAAAAATTTATTGATTGATAATGGCGTAGTACCGATACAAATACTGAAAAATATCATCATTATGGCATGTCGGGAAAAAGCATTTGAATGGGCTGAAATGTTGGTTCGACATTATGAGGAATTTATACCCTTATCTATTAGGGAAAGTGTTTGTCATTTCAATTATGGAGCTATCGCTTTTCATCAAAAAAAATACGAACTCGCCCATGATAGATTTATTCAAGTCAATAAAATCAATCTTAATTACGACATCAACACCCGCGTATTACTCATCAAATGTCTATACGAAAAAGAAAAAATGTACAACGAATATACAATGACCGCTTTTCGCTCTGCCGAAAGTTTTTTCAAAAACAACAAAGAACTCCCCCAACAACGAAAAAAAGCCTACAAAAACTTCATCCAAATCCTCATCAACCTCTACCGCATCCGCCACAAGGAAGGTAAGCGCACCATAGCATGGCTCAAAGAAAAACTGGAACAACAAGAGGTGATTAGCGACAAGCGATGGCTGTTGGAGAAGATAGAGGGGTTGGAAAATAGCAAAAAATAAAAAAAAGCGTCCCCACCCACAGGCAAAAACGCTTTTATCCTTATTAAATTCAATCAAAAATCAAAAATCATTCACCCAAGTGCCAACTTCAAATCATTCAAAAACTGCTGCTCGCCCTCACTCACTGCCGTACCACCGAAGCCCAAAAAACCGCCTTCTTTAGCAGACTCCGCCACTTTCTGAGCGATAGATTGAATCCATTCTTTGAACTCTGTAACTTCCTGCTCATTTGCGCCTGCGGGAAGCGTTTTCATAACAGCTATCGTTTCGTCGAGCGCAAGACGCATCAGGTCTTCACGTTTTTTGATACCAGCATTTTTCATTTTGGTTTTGAAGGCTTCGCGTTGTGCCATAGCGGTTTGTTTGGCGGCTTGTCGGTCGGTCATATCCGGCGAAACGGCTTTAATCAATTGATTATCAGGATATAATTTGACACCTGCAAGCATAGTTTGTACACTACTCATAGATTCTTTTACCATGCCGAAAAGCCCGTTAGTACCCGCGCAAGCCGTAGCTGCACCCACAACGGAAGGCAAAAGGCTGATTTTTTCCCAGTCTTCTGCTGAATAATTGTCTTGAATGTTCATGTGAAATATATTTTGTCTGCAGTCCACAGCTAATACGCGATTTGCTGAATAACTACTAACATTTATTATAAAATAAAAATCGTTGTAAAGACGAAAAATACTAAATCCGTCATGCCCTTTTTCAGAAAGAATTTGCAACTTTCACACAAAAAAAGCTGTTTCATGCGTACTTTTGCACCGTAAACCCCGTACTGACGGTTTTAACCGTCAAGTGAAAGTATTTTGGTTGATTAAAAATAAAAAGATGAAATACCTGACAGCTAAAGCAGTCATTACAAATGTCAAAAAAACGTTTATCGTTCTATTTGTCTTGAGCGTGAGTTTTGCTGATGCCCAACCCAAAGATGATTTCGTTGAGTTGAAAAAACACGTCGAAATCCTCGCTTCTGACGAGATGGAAGGACGCGAAACCGGCACTAAAGGCGAGCGTATGGCAGCCGATTACATCTCCGAACAATTCAAACTTGCAGGGCTGACACCTAAAGGAGACAGCAAAACTTTTTTGCAGGAATTTGATGTACTCGCGGGTAAATTTTACGGCAAAAATAACCAACTGCTCGTCAAGAGAGAAAGTATGCAAGCGGGAACGGATTTTTACGCCCTCGAATTTAGCGGCAACGGCAAAGTAAGTGGCAAATTGGAAGCTGTCGGTCATGGCATCGTATCGCCGGACGAAGGAGTAGATGATTATAAAGGCAAGAAAAAACTGGAGGGAAAAATATTTGTCATCGAAACCGCCACGCCTATCAACGGCAATAATCCGCACTCCGGTATCGCACAATTCACAGACTTGCGGCACAAAGCAAAAATCGCACAAGAACGCGGTGCATCTGCAGTCCTTTTCATCAATTCGGGCGAAAATAAAGACACACCGATTCCTGATTATACACGCCGTATCCAGTCTTTGAATATTCCGGTAGTTTTTACGACAAAAACCAAGCAGATAAAAAAAGCACTCCGTAAAAAAGCCACGCTTTCTACCGAACTTATCGCGGATGAGCGCAAGGGCTACAATGTCGTCGGATTCATGGACAATGAAGCCGAAAATACAGTCGTCATTGGCGCACATTACGACCACTTGGGCTACGGTGCATTTGGTTCATTACATACCGGCAAAGAACCCGAAGTCCATAATGGCGCAGACGATAATGCAAGCGGCGTATCTGTCATGATTGAATTAGCTAAGTCATTGAAAAACAATGAACAAGCAGACGATTTAAATTATCTGTTTATTGGTTTTTCGGGCGAAGAAATGGGGCTTTTGGGGTCAAATTACTACGTCAATTCTCCTACAATCTCATTAGAAAAAGTCAATTATATGCTCAACATGGATATGGTCGGACGTATCAAAAATCGCACGCTTACCTTACAAGGTACAGGCACTTCACCTGCATGGGGCAACCTAATTGTAAAAGCTACTCCGCAAGATTGGTCGCTCAATATTGAGTCGCACGAATCGGGCATGGCACCCACCGATATTACGTCTTTTTATCTCAAAAATATTCCCGTTTTGAGTTTCTTTTCCGGCACACATTCCGACTACCATAAACCTGCCGACGACCCCGAAAAACTCAACTACTACGGCATGTCGCAAGTGCATGATTTTATCTATTCACTCATACTTACTTCGCAGTCGGAAGACAAATTGGCTTTTACAAAAACGAAAGATTCACAACAACAAGGCAGACAACGCTTCAATGTTACGCTTGGAGTGATGCCCAATTACGGCTACTCCGGCAAAGGCATGAAAATAGACGGCGTAAGCGAAGGCAAAGCTGCCGAAAAAGCAGGCTTCAAACCCGACGATATTATTGTGAAAATGGGCGATTATGATGTGAAAGACATTTATGAATATATGGATGCACTCGGCAAATTTGGTAAAGGAGACAAAACAAAAGTAGTGGTAGAAAGAAAAGGTGAAGAAGTAGAATTGGACGTAGAATTTTGATACGTAGCACAGACATTCCTGTCTGTGATATTTATATTTTGCGTAGCAAAATATAAATCTGAACTGAATGATAGCGCAGACAAGAATCTCTGTGTTACGACCCCCCCAAAAACGGGAAGACCTTACCCAGATTAAACACTGAATAAGGACTCCCTAACCCAAACAAATAAACACAAAAAACTACTTTGCTGTAGCAGTATTATGTCATAAAAATATGTATAATAAATTTAGTGACCAAGAAGTAGATAAAATTACTGTGACATTGATATAAGGTTAAAATATACATCCGGTACGAGTCTTTACGGTAAATTCTAATTTAGTGTTTTTTATGTAAATGATTGATAACTAATATTTTATGTCTAAAAAATATAAAAGATTAAATATTTTAATAAAAATAAAAAATAAATTGATAATGCACTAAAGGTGACGCGATTTTTGTAAAAAATATAAATTAAAACCTCATTATTTTTGATAATCTCGTAATTTAAGTTCTCTTTTATTAGGAAAATGTAAGATGTATAATTTTCACTTATGAAATGTCGTTAAAATATAATTTTTGTTCTTAGTTTTATGTAAATATGGTAAATCCAACAGAGAACGACGAACAAAAGACAAAGCACTCAAAACATTATGTTATTACTTATATCACCTGCAAAGACTTTGGATTTTAGTCCTTCACCAATTAAAAAATATACAGATACCTCTTTTACAAAAGACAGTAAAGAATTGGTGAAAATATTGAAAAAAAAATCCACTGAAGACCTCAAACAACTCATGGGAGTCAGCGACAAAATCGCTACACTCAATGTTGAGCGTTTTCAGTCCTTCAAAACGCCTTTTGATTTGGATAATGCCAAACAAGCGGTGCTTGCATTTCGCGGCGATGTGTATACGGGCTTGGATGCAGACAGCTTTGACGAGGCAGATTTGGAATTTGCCCAACAACACCTGCGTATACTTTCGGGCTTGTACGGCATCCTCAAACCACTCGACCTCATGCAGCCTTATCGCCTCGAAATGGGTACAAAATTGCAAAATGAAAGAGGCAAAAACCTCTACGAATTTTGGCACGAAAAAATAACCGACCGCCTCAATGAAGACCTACAAAAAGCAGACAGTGAGTATATTATAAATTTAGCATCAAAAGAATATTTTAAATCTGTAAAACCCAAATTACTCAATGGCAAACTCATCAATGTCAATTTCAAAGAAGACAAAAACGGCACCTACAAAATCGTTGCATTTTTCGCTAAAAAAGCACGCGGTATGATGTGCCATTACATCATCAAAAACAAAATCACTGACCCCGAACACCTCAAAGGCTTCGACTACGACAATTACGTATTCAACGAAGATTTATCCACCGAAAAAGAACTAATATTTACAAGGTAACGAGTGCCGAGTAGCGAGAAAAAAACGCTACTTACAACTCGCAACTCGCTACTCGCAACTCGACACTCACAACTATGAACATACAATTTGAAATTCAAGATTCCATCGCCAAAATCACACTCAATCGCCCCGATGTGTACAACAGTCTCAATCGCGAAATGGCACTTGAAATACAAGGCATTTTGGATAAATGTGCTGATAATCAAGCGATTCGTGCGGTGTACATTACGGGGGCAGGCAAAGCATTCGGCGCAGGACAAGACTTGCAGGAAATCCTTGACCCGCCCAATGGCATGAGTGTTGGTGATATTGTCAATCAACATTATAATCCTATCATTCGCAAGATACGGGCATTAGAAAAACCTGTCGTAGCGGCAATCAACGGCGTAGCAGCAGGAGCAGCAGCGAATATCGCGCTCGCATGCGATGTCATAATCGCCACAGAATCAGCGACTTTCATTCAGGCATTTAGCAAGATAGGCTTGATACCCGATAGTGGTGGTACCTTCTTTTTGCCTCGATTGGTGGGCTGGCAAAAGGCATCGGCATTGGCAATGCTCGGCGATAAAGTCACTGCGCGTGAAGCAGAGGCAATGGGCATGATTTACAAAGCTGTACCCGACGAAGAATTTGAGGCAAGGGCATGGAAAATTGCCACTAAACTCGCCAAAATGCCGACCAAAGGACTCGGCTTCACCAAACGCCTACTCAACCAATCCCTTGTCAATGACCTTGATAATCAACTGGATGCAGAACGCGACATTCAAGAAGCAGCTAGCCAAACCGATGATTATCAGGAAGGTGTCAACGCATTTTTAGAAAAAAGAAAACCAACATTTAAAGGCGCGTGATAGAACGCAGATTTTTTTTATGGTTATTAATGTAAATTTTAAGATTAAGGGATAAGCGCAAGTTGTCGGACATTTTAAAAATGTCAGACAACAGCATTTTTTTCATTTCATTGAAAATTAATATTTTACAAATTACAAATTATAAATTATTGTTTAAAATGAACTTTGTAATTCTTTGATTTTTAAATTGAAATACAAATGTTCTCGTCTGACATTTAAAAATGTCCGACGAGTAAACTTTCCGACAAGCTATAATAGTCTCTTCATTTAATCCTAAAAAAACACGAAAATCTGTCTAAGGAACGGCGAAAAAAACAATGTTCAATCAAATAATTATCAATGAAAATAGGTATAATTGGAAGCGGTGCAATGGGTAGCGGAATCGCCCAAGTCGCATCCACCGCAGGTCACGAAGTTATCCTCTCGGATACACGCGAGGCAGCCTTAGAAACCTCTAAAAATAAACTCCAAAAAATCATGAATCGCCTTATCGAAAAGGCTAGGGTAGAGGCGGACGAAGCCCAAGCCATTCAAGGCAGAATCCAATATACGACCAACAATACAGACATGGCATCCTGTGGCTTAGTGATTGAGGCAATTGTAGAGAGTTTGGATGTTAAAAAGCAGGTTTTCAAGCAATTAGAAAGTATTATTTCTGACAATGCGATATTAGCATCCAATACATCTTCGCTTTCAATTGCTTCGATTGCGGCGGCTTGTGAGCATCCCGAAAGGGTCTTAGGAATCCACTTTTTCAACCCTGCTCCATTGATGAAATTGGTCGAAATCATACCCGCCATACAAAGCGACCCAACAGTCGTCGAAACAGCACGAAAACTCATCAACGATTGGGGCAAAACAACGGTACTCGCCAAAGACACCCCCGGCTTCATCGTCAATCGCGTAGCGCGACCTTTTTACGGAGAAGCCTTGCGAATATACGAGGAAGGTATTGCCGATTTTGCAACGATTGATTGGGCGATGAAAACTATTGGCGGCTTCCGTATGGGACCTTTTGAATTGATGGATTATATCGGAAATGACATCAATTATACCGTAACCGAAACCGTCTTCCAAGCCTTCTGGTACGACCCGCGTTATAAGCCCGCATTTACACAAAAACGGCTGTCGGAAGCAGGTTATCTCGGTAGAAAATCGGGTAAAGGTTATTACAATTATAGTGCTGATAGTCAAAAGGTTGCGCCAAATGAAGATACTAATTTAGGCACGAAAATCGTCAACCGCATTATCGCTATGCTCATCAATGAAGCAGCCGATGCCCTCTACCTCAATATTGCTTCCCGCGACGACATTGACCTCGCTATGACACGCGGCGTTAATTACCCAAAAGGCTTGCTTCGATGGGCAGATGAAATCGGTATCAAAGAATGTGTAGCACGAATGGACGTACTTTATCACGAATATTTGGAAGACCGATACCGATGCAGTCCTTTATTAAGACGGATGGCAAGAGATGGCGCAACTTTTTATTAGGGAGCAAATTAGAAATGAAAATTGCAATGAAAATGAAAATTGCAATGAAAATGAAAAATTTGCTATATATAAATAATAAATGTCTTCGCCAAATTTTGAATTTTGAATAACAAATAAATTTAAACTTTACTTTGTTTTTTATTGATAATTAATAATTTAAATATTTTTTATCATTCAAAATTCACATTAAATAATGCCTGTGTAACAAAAGTCATTTTGATTTTTATTTTCATTGATATTTTCATTAAATATGCGTTTTCAATGGAAAATGTGATTATTTGTAATTGAAAAGGGAAAAAAATACCGCGAATATTGTATTGTAAATCGCACTGAAGTAGTGCGGAATTATTAACTCACAATATTTATGGTATGAAAAAAATAATCAAATTAAAACTGAAACTACTGCCATTACTAATGGTATTCACTTTAACTGCGATAATGTCATGCGAACCTGAAAATCCAATTATTATCAATGATTGCATTGATGAAAATCTGATTGATTTGGATAGAGGTTGCATCAAAATTTATAGACCGGTATGCGGCTGTGATGCGCTTACTTACGACAACGAATGTTTTGCTGAAAGAGCAGGCGTATTGAATTGGAAAGAGGGCAAATGTCTTTAACCGTTTTATCTGAAAAAAACAGTACCGTAGAGCAAATTCACGAATTTACTCTACGGCTTTCTACATGTAATTTCAGCTTTTATTTACCAAAAAGAGACAAGTTCAGCCAACTAATAAAAGTAGTTGACATTTTTTTACATTTTTACGCATTAAAATTTAACCCCAAGCCTAGTAAACACTCTACGTCCATCAATTCCAAATTGAGTAGTTTGCCAGGGATATTGAAAACGACCCACGAAGTCAAGATTTCTGTCTTGCGGCTTACCGTCTTCATATACATCTGCGAAGGTATCGGGATAAACATCAAATAAATTATTCACGCCGATGGTCAGGCTGATTTTATCCGTAAAATCGTAGGAAGCACTCAAGTCGGTCAGCAATTTGCCGCCATAGGTAGCATCGTCAATCTCATTATTAGCAAGATAGGTGACACTGCCAAAGTACAATAATGAAAGCGTACCGGAGAAATCATTGATACTATAGGTACCTGTACCGACAATCTTGGTACGTGGTCGCCACGATTCGACTCTCGATATATCTTCTCTCGTAAATATGTTGTTGACCAGTCCATTATCTCTGATAAAATCGGAAGTTTGAATGTCTCCTTCCACTGTGGTTTGGTTGAAATTGGCAGCGAGACTACCACTCAATCTGCCTGTTCCTAGTTCCAATCCGCTATAATTCAAGACAGCATCTATACCTTGTGTTTTGGTAGAAATCGCATTGAGGAAGAAACCCATAGAGCCGACACCCACATTAGAAAGTACTTGGTCAATAGGAGATTCGGGGTCGCCTGTTTGGGTAACTTGTCCCGACAAAACAATTCTATCATCAACCGTAATTTGGTAAGCATCAACGGATAAACCTATTTTTTCGGTCAATCGGGCGGTTGCTCCAACTCCTATATTGAAAGAAGTTTCGGGTTGTAGGCTTGGAATACCCAATGCCCGCAATGCAGGATTGTCGTTGGATAAAATACCATTTTGAACCACACCATTCGAAGTGAGTGTAGTGGTCAATGCGGTATAATAAATTTGGTGGAGAGATGGTGCGCGGAATCCATTACTGACGGATGCTCTTACATTAACTTTTCCATCCATAATACGATAGCGCGTATTCAATTTCCAACTCAAATTTTGCCCAAAATCACTGTAATTTTCAAATCGTAATGCACCACCCAACAAGAAGTTTTTAGTAAAATCGGCGGTGATTTCGGTGTATGCCCCGATATTATTTCTAAAATTAATAGAAGCATTTTCCGGTCTGAATCCCGGAAATGACTCCGAACCTGTACGTCCGCCTTGAGCATCAGGACTCATACCATCTCCGTAAGAAGCAAATTCGCCTGCTTCGGTTTGAAATCTTTCGGTGCGTTGCTCCACGCCGAAGGCAGTCGTCAGCGATATATCGGAAATATCGTGCGATTTGGAGAAATCAAGATTATTGACGAGATGACTGAATTGGTGAGCACCATTATAAAAATCACTTGGGCTACTACCGGCAAAAGATTGATTAAACGAATTGACGATAAAATAATCAATTCTGTTTTGTCCCATCGTCGAACTGACATCAAAATTCCAACCGTTTCTCAGTGTTCGTAAACCTACTGTGAGGGAGTGGTCGCCGATTTGCGGAGCCATTTCAGCCAAGAAAAAATCTGCCCCCGGATAGAGAACCTCAAAACCCGGCACCCAATACGGCACTCTTGCAAATTGTGGTGCCGAACCCTCTCTATTTGCCAGTGTACCAAAGAGATACAACTCCGTTTCGGTACGTTCATCTAAGGTATAGCCGGAGTTGAAAGAGAAATTAGTGATGGTCATATCCGGCAATCCGACCTGAAATCCGGCGGAGGGTTCTCTACCCAAAAACGCCGTCAAATCAGACAAGGAAAAGTCCGTATCATCGCTTACGCCCCAATAACCTGCCTCATCTTCTACACTTGTAATGAGTCCGGCACGTTGGCTGCGTTGTTGGTCAAAATATCCAATATTGAAGTTGGCATATCCTCTGTCGCTGATATTGATTCCAAAGCCGCCGTCCACACTAAATTGTTCACCATCGCCTTGCGTCGTCGTGTTGTAACCGATATTGATGAAGGGATCCATTTGCTTTTTCAAGACCAAATTAATCACTCCCGCGACTGCATCTGAGCCATACTGTGCAGCAGCCCCGTCTCGCAATATTTCTACGCGACTAATGGCTGCGGCAGGTACGGATTTCATATCAACACCTACTTCTCCACGTCCGGGTGTGACGTAACTGTAAACCAGTGCGCTGGCATTTTTGCGTTTTCCATTGACCAAAACCAAAGTTCTACTCGGAAATAAACCCCTCAAATCGGCAGGGCTGAAATGCGCGGCAGCATCCGAAATGGGCTGCTGAGTAGAGTTGTAAGAAGGTACTTTAAACATCAATTGTTGGTCAAGTACCGCTTTACCGGATTGCTCCAATGTCTTTGAATCAATGTTGTCTATCGGAACGGGCGAATCGTATGCGGTTCTCGGTTTTCCTCTTGTACCGACTACGGTTATTTCGTCCAGATTTAATCCTTCAGACAAAACCACTGCCAAAGCTGAATCGTCTCCGACAGTAATATCTTGTGCGGAAAAGCCTGTGTATGAGATTCTTATGACATCACCCTTTTGAGCGTCAAGGCTAAATTTGCCGTCGAGGTCAGTAATCGTGCCTGTGGTAGTTCCTACTTTTAAGACATTCACTCCGATAAGCGGCACATTGTCTTTGTCTGTCACAACACCATTTATGGATTGTGCATTCAGATTAAATAATAATGAGGAAAGAATAGCGAGTAATAGAATTTTTCTTTTCATAGTGTGAAATTTTTGTATTTAAATCATAAGCATATTTTTTAAGTATATTATTTTTATTATTAATTTAAAAACAAAATTAACGTGAATAATATGTATTTTTTTTATGATAATTAAATAATGTTTTTTGTTAAATTTTATAAATTAAAATTAATTTTTATATAAAAAACAAATTAATACACATTTAATTTTAATTAAAATAAAAAAATAATCGCTTATGGAAATGGTATTAGCATTGAAATATATTAAATTTAATGTTTTTTATGCTAAATTTTTAAGGGAACTCGAAATAAATAAGCTACCCAAAATGCGATGTTATTTTTTGCTCAATCAAGGCGCGAAAATGTGAGTTTATCGGGATAAATGACCATTTTTGTAACGCAGAGTGAGCGAAAAAGAACGAGCAGTTTGGGTGGTTTA
>CALCMV010000124.1 GCA_937967535.1 uncultured Saprospiraceae bacterium | reverse complement strand
AGGCAATTGGACTATCTGCGGCGGACTGGTGGAGATGGGTTCATAGACCGCAGTATCGCCCAAGCGTTGCTCAAAAATTTCTAATTGTAAATCATCCAATAAGCCCGTCAGTGCAGTATGTTTTTTGCCCAACCATGTCGCACCCATTTCCATCGGCGCAAAGCCTTCCTTCCTAAGTGTGTGCATACGCCCACCTATACGCGACCTTGCTTCGAGGATTTGTATCTTATAATTGCTGTCCTTTAGAAAATAGGCTAAAGTCAAGCCCGTCAAACCTGCACCAATAATGATGATGTCGCATTTTTCTTCTGTCATAAAGTACCTTAATTTTACTCAATGTAAGAACTTTAATTCTGATTTTTAGATTTATTTATTGTAGATTTGATACCCAACACAGACATCCTGTCTGTGACGCACGAATTACAGACAAGAATCTCAACTTTTGCATTGTAATTTTTAATTAATTGCAATAAACTAATTTATAATTTTTTATGAAATTAAATTAATTTATAATAAAAAATATTTAAATTTATAATTAGTTCAAAATTAATTTATTAATTACATTTAAATAATTATAATGCAAAAATCGAGAAGAATGTCTGTATGACGAAAACAATGTAAATGGAAAATTCAACTCAACTTGCCAAGAGATTCAAAGAAGTTCTTTTAGACGGTAAATGGATTGCCAATACCAATTACAAAGAGCAATTGGCAGATATAACTTGGCAAGAGGCAAGGCACAAAATCGGCTCATTAAATACGATTGCAGCACTCACTTTCCATGTGAATTACTACATATCAGGTGTCGCAGATTTTTTTGAGAAAGGCAAGTTGGAGATTCACGATAAATATAGCTTTGACCTGCCACCTATTCAATCAGAAGCGGATTGGAAAAATTTAGTGAACGAATTAATCATTAATTCGGAGAGATTTGCCAAGCAAGTAGAAGCTATGTCCGACGAACAATTGGATGCCACATTTGTACAAGAAAAATACGGAACTTATCGAAGAAATATCGAAGGAATGATTGAACATAGTTACTACCATTTGGGGCAGATTTCTTTGATTAAAAAGATGATATTATAATTAATGTCTTCGCCAAATTTTGAATTATGAATTTTGAATGACAAATTAATTTGAGTGTGTAAAATATTAGGTGCAATCAGATATGAAAAGCCAAAGCACATACTACTCACATCTTTAATTTTGCCACAAAGACACAAAGAATTTTCATGCTTATCAGCAATTTATAATTTGTGTCTTCGTGTCTTTGTGGCAGTTTTCAATTTTGAATTATGTTTAAATACATTAAAATACCTCTAATATTTTACACACTCAAATCAAAATTAACGTTTAGGGATGATATTCAAAGTCAAAGTCACCACGATTTACGAATGTTCGCTCGAAAGGGCTTTCAAAACACCCATGCTTTGTGATGTCTCAAAAGTACATACCGGATTCGGGATGATGCCCAAAGTCACGCATTGTACAGACGACGAAAATTGGGGCAAACCGGGCTTTAGCAAAAAAGTACATGTAGCGAAATCGCTCACTCAAAAAGGCGGTTTCGGCTCTATGGATAAGGTGCTGGAACGGGCAGAAAATCAATATTGGAAAATCGAAGTGAGCGACTTTCAATCATGGATGTTGGGCTTCCATAAATTCGTGGGAACATGGACCATCACCGAACTCGAACCCAACAAAATTCAAATAGAATATAGCTATGATTTGCATGCCAATCAAGCTGTTTTTTATCCGTTCAATTGGCTATTTGCCAAAGTATTTTGGAAAAGATATATGAAGCAGGTCTTGGAGAATATCAGGCTAATGGCTTACAGTGAAGCACCTTATTTGTATGAATAAAGTAAGTTGAATCAAAGGGAAGGCGAAGAAAATTAAGGGCATGTTTTCAGCTTGTCCGCAAAACTAAAACCTTCCCAAAAAAATATTGTTAAAAAAATATGGACACAAACAAAAAAGAAATTGCGACACTCGGTGCGGGTTGTTTTTGGTGTGTAGAGGCGGTCTTTCAGGATTTGCGTGGTGTGGAGTCGGTCGTATCGGGTTATATGGGCGGCGAGGTCAAATACCCTAGTTATCAGCAGATATGTACCGGCACGACGGGGCATGCCGAAGTATGCCGATTGGTGTACGACCCGGCGGTCATTTCCTTCGAAGAAATCCTCGAAGTTTTCTGGTATACTCACGACCCCACAACGCTCAACCGACAAGGCAATGACAAAGGTAAGCAGTACCGTTCTGCCATCTTTTATCACGACGATACCCAAAAAAAGATTGCCGAAGACTCCAAAGCTGCTGCCGATGCTTCCGGTGATTGGGCAGACCCGATTGTGACCGAAATCAGCCCTGCCGATACCTTTTACGCAGCAGAAAATTACCATCAAAATTATTACAATACCAATCCGGGACAGAGTTATTGTGCCTACATCATCACGCCGAAAGTTCAGAAATTCCGCAAACAATTCAAGGAGCGATTGAAGGAGTCCTAGTCTTGTGGTTTCGTGGTGTTTTCGTGTTGCAGTCATTCTTTTGCCAAGCAAAATACAAGGACATACCAACACAAAAAAAGAGGCACAGATTGACAAGTATCTGCACCTCCTTACCCTATGACAAATAAGTTAGTTCTTTTGTATTCATACTAATAAATACACATCAGGGAGCATAATGGTTTATGAAATGGGAAAAGTTTATTGCAATTTAGATGTGAAGTCCTTTGGATTGGAGTTAATAATTTGCCTACCCTACAAATATAAGTCATTTATTTTGAATTAACAAGATATTAAATAAAAATAAAATGTTTCTATAAAAAAAACTATAAGCTATTCACCCACAATTATGACCTGAACAACCTACATTTCTTCTACCATTTCCATCCATTCCATTTCTTTTTCTTCGATTTGCTGCTTAATATCTTCCAATTCACGCGCTAAGGCAGGGATGTCGTCGGGATTAAGATTTGGGTCAGAAAATTTATCGGACAATTCAGTTTTTTTGGCTTCGAGTTTTTTGATTTGATTTTCGACACGATTGACGGCTTTGCGTTGTTCGCGAGAGATTTGATGGTCTTTTTTCGGGGCTGCCGCAACTTCTTTTTTAGGCGCATTTTCGATGGCTTCGCGTGCAGCAGCGGCTTCTGCTTCTTGCTTGTCGCGATACTGTGTATAGTTGCCCGGAAAATCACGAATCACGCCATCGCCTTCAAATGCGAAGGTATGTTCCACCAATTTATCCATAAAATACCTGTCGTGCGATACGATAACAAGGCAGCCTTTAAATTCGATCAAAAACTCCTCCAACACATTGAGTGTCAATATATCCAAGTCATTCGTCGGCTCATCCAGAATCAGGAAATTCGGGTTTTGCATCAATATCGTGAGCAAGTACAGGCGGCGGCGTTCGCCACCACTCAATTTGTGTACAAAGTTATAGTGTTGTTCTTTTGGAAATAGAAAATGCTCCAACAAAACGGATGCGGTAATATTGCGCCCTTTACCTTCAATCGGAATGTACTCCGCAATATCGCGCACCACTTCAATGACCTTTTTTTGTTCCGAAAGCTGAATGCCGTCTTGCGAATAATAACCAAATTGTACCGTCTCGCCCTTCACGATTTTTCCCGTATCTGGCTTGTCAAATTGCAACATCAGATTAAGCAGGGTGGACTTGCCCGTACCATTTTTTCCGATGATGCCAATACGGTCTTTTTTCTTAAATTTATAGTCAAATTTCTCAATCAACTTCAAATCCCCGTAGCCCTTCGAGACATTGTGCAATTCAAGGATTTTGCTGCCCATTCGGGTGGTTTTGATGTCCATTTTGACGGCTTCTTCCTTGATATTTTTCTCTGCTCGTGACTCCAATTCATAGAAGGCATCAATCCGTGCTTTTGCTTTCGTACCGCGTGCTTTGGGCTGCTTTCGCATCCAATTCAACTCGCCGCGCATGAGGCTACGCGCTCGCGTGACCTCGCGCACTTTATGTTCCTGTCGTTCGTGTTTTTTGATGAGAAAATGCGAATAATTTCCGCGATAGCGGTAAATTTCTCCTTCATCCAATTCCAAAATTGTATCGCACACACGCTCCAAAAAATAGCGGTCGTGCGTTACCATCAATAAGGTCAATTTTGATTTCGTCAAATAATTTTCCAACCACTCAATCATCTCCAAATCCAAGTGGTTGGTCGGCTCATCCAATATCAAAAAATCCGGCTCGTCTATCAGTACCTTCGCCAATGCGACCCGCTTTTGTTGTCCGCCCGAAAGTACGGTTACAGACTGCTCTAAGTCCGTGATATTCAATTTGGAAAGTATCTGTTTGATGTGTACCTCAAAGTCCCATGCTTCGAGTTCGTCCATCTTGGCGAGGGCGTTTTGGAGGGCTTCCTCATCATCGGGGCGCAATAGGCACATTTCGTAATTACGAATGGCATTGAGCATTTCATTATCCGTATCAAAAACGGCTTCGAGTACAGTTTGGTTACTATCAAATTCGGGGGCTTGTTCCAAATACGCCAATCGTATTCCTTTGTACAATAAGACTTTAGCACGTTCTCCTTCTGCACGTTCCTCACCCGTAATGATTTTCAGCAAAGTCGATTTACCTGTACCATTCCGTGCTACAAACGCGACTTTTTGCCCACTTTCTACATGAAAAGAGAGGTTCTCGAAAAGAATATTTTCGCCAAACGATTTGCTAATATTTTCGACAGTAAGGTAGTTCATGTGCTGATGTGTTGGTGTGCTGATGTGCTGACGTGTTGGTGTGTGAGTGTGAATGAGGATTTTTCGCTATGCGAAAAAAACTACATCAGCACGTCGGTACATCAGCACGTCAGTACATTACTCATCACAAAAAATGGGGCTTGGAACGGTTTGAGGGTCGTATTCACCGATGAGTTCGGGATTGGGGTCGGGGATGAATTGATTTTCAAAAGCGCACCTTTCGGCTTCGTTGATACAAGCACCGGCAGGGTCGGGGATAGAGCAGATTTGTCCGCGCAATTGCTCTGTATCACCCTTAGTCGTCTCAATATCAAAGATATAGCCGTAGATACCTCGTTCTATATTTCCATCTACTCTGCCATCCCAACCTTCATTTGTACCGGTAAAGAGGGTTTCGCCGTCAAGTACGACAGTGAGGGTGTATTCGTCTACACCGAACATAATAGGTTCGAGTTTGTCATTTACGCCATCGCCATTGGGAGTGAAGGCATTGGGAACAGTAAGATAACCACCGAAAAAAATGGAGACGCCACCTCCCGTGGCACAGCAATTGCGGTTATAAACTGCTTTTTTACAAGCACTTAAACCAATAACAACTAATAATAAGGGAATTATTTTTTTCATAAAAAATTGAATTGAGTGTAAAGATAAGGAAGTTATAAATGAATTAGGTGGTTTTTGATTTTATGATTTTTGATTTGCATAGTCAGGCGAAATTTGTAGCAAATTTCTTGCCGCAACAAGCGTTTTATAAGTGTTAATTTTTTTAACATTTTTAAAATAAAAAACGCTGTACAATCGTTTTGAATAATAATTAAGAAAATTTATTAATCATTAATAATTAACCATTAATTATAGAAAACCTTATCTTTGAAATGTATTTTTTTCTGAAAACCCTCGAAATTCGACATACACAAATATAAATCACACTTTAAATTTAATGTTATGAAAAACACAATCAAATTAAGCACCTTTCTTATTGCTTCTTTGTTTTTATTCTCCGGTCATTTATCTGCTCAATGCGATATAGTAACAGGACAGTCATGCGTTAATACTATTGTCACTTCTGTACCTTATCTGCGGATTGTCAATGATGCTCGCAGTGGCGGAATGGGGGATAATAGACTCACGATTTCACCCGATGCCAATTCTATTTTTTCTAATAGCTCTCAATTGGCATTTGTCGATAGACGGTTTGGTTTTTCGGGTACTTATACGCCTTGGTTGAGAAGTTTAGGCTTGAAAGACGTTTACCTTACAACTGCTTCCGGTTATGTAGCTATCGACGAATTACAAACTGTCGGGCTGTCTTTTCGTCGTTTTTCGTTGGGCGAAATTTCGTTTACAGACCCAAACGGACAGCCACTTGGTGTCGATAAGCCTTTTGAAATGGATTTTGCGCTTTCATACAATCGGCAATTGGGCGAGCGATTTGCTGCCGGGCTTACCCTGAAATATATTTATTCAAAACTCGCTAATGGTCAGACAGTTCAGAATGAGGTTATCGTTCCCGGCAAGTCGGTGGCGGGCGATATTTCGTTTACTTACAAAGCACCGATAGCTGATTTTGTGGACTTTACGCTCGGTGGTGCCATCACCAATCTAGGGTCAAAAATAAAATACACGGAAGGCAGTATCGGTGATTTTATTCCCACTAATCTCGGTATTGGCGGTGGTTTCCGATTTACACTTGGAGAAGATTTTTGGATTCATACAGCATTGGACATCAACCGTTTGCTTGCACCTACACCGCCGGGCGGCAACCCATTCAGCCCTGAAAATGCAGGTGGTGGCGACCCTTTTATTCCTGATTATAAAGAACGCTCTGTGGTTGCGGCGGCACTAGGCTCTTTTGGTGATGCACCGGGCGGCTTCAGGGAGGAAATGCGAGAAAATACCTATTCATTCGGCACAGAGATTCACTATAAATATGCTACACTACGACTTGGGCATTTCAATGAGCATAAGCTGAAAGGCAATCGTAAGTTCTTCACATTTGGTGCGGGTTTTAATTATAAGCAATATGTGTCAGTTGATATTTCATATTTGGCAACACTTACTAAGCAGCGTCATCTTTTAGACAGAACATTGAGATTCTCTCTATTGGTTAATTTTATTGATATTGAAAAGTGATTTTCGAATGGTAGCAAACACAAAATTTCTTTTTATGTAAAAAATATGGAGAAATTTTGTGTTTGTTTGTGGGTAAGAGGTTGTTGTTGGTCTTGGATTTTGGAGAAGTGCCGGAGTAAAAATCAGTACATTAACTGATACACATAGTAGGATTCTGTGTACTCAATAATTGCTTTAATTTCTTCATCGGTCAAATTAGGAAAATTCTGCATAACCGACTCCCATTCATTACATAATGTGGTCGCATAAGGGTCACTTGTAGTAGCAATATAGGCTTGAGTATTTCTGATAAAATTGGTGAGCCGCATAGTGTCTCCATTCCATCTTTCCAAAACACCGCCGAGTGCCGGTCCTGTCATGTCAACGTTCATATTTTTATTATGGCAAGAAGCACAGTTGACTTTGAAGAGGGCTTCGCCCAAATCATAGGTCGGATTATCGGGTGGGTCAGGTGTTCCACACCATCCCCAAGGTTCTTCTTCTTTCGTTGTAATATGTTGATTTACAAGAATAAATGAAAAGCCACTTATTAACAAAACCAATAGAAGCGTCACCAAAAAAAGTAGTAATCGAAAGTTGTTATTCATGGCTAAATTTTGAAAGGATTTACCAAAATTTTATCAAAAATATAACGCAGAAAATCAGGGTTTGGTTTTGTGAAATGGCAAATATAAACGCCATCATTCGCACACGCCAAACGTATGGACAGTAGGGACAGGG
>CALCMV010000123.1 GCA_937967535.1 uncultured Saprospiraceae bacterium | reverse complement strand
TACATCCTTGACCCTGCCAGAAAAGAAGCACGAGCGCAAAATCTCACTAATCGTGTATCAAAAACCATTGGCAATATGTACCCCATTGCCGATGATGATATAAAAAAATATCTCAATCGTATTTTTGCTGATTTTACAGATGAACAAGTCGCGGATTTCATTGATAATGAATTACCTTATGTGAATAAAATCAAAAAGAAAATCATTGAATTGTCTGAAAATCACGCTGCAAATATCTTCAAAAAAATGTTAGATACCGATGCCGTATTTATGCGTGATTCCTACCAATTAGCACAGAGTATCATTCCGGGGAAAACGTCCAAAGACATCACCAAATCACTCTACGAAAAAGAGGGAACGATGAATCTCTATGAAGAACGTGTTATCAACGAAGTTGCTAATATGGAAAATATCCGATTTTGGACGAGAAATTCAGATAGAACAGGTTTTCGCATCAACGGTTTCATCAATCATTATCCTGACTTTATCATTCAATCGAAAAGTGGTAAAACCATTGTTTTAGAAACCAAAGGCGACCACCTCGAAGCAGGACAAAAAATCACACTCGGCAATCTTTGGGCAAGCAAAGCCGGCAATGATTATCGTTATTTTATGGTCTATGATAAACGTGATGTCGCGGGTGCGTATAAGTTGGATAAGTTTTTAGAGTTGATGAAGGAAATTTAGACTATTTTGGCGCAAATAATATGCAAATAAAAAAAGAGCTATGAATTTTACATTCATAACTCTTTAATTTAAAGCGGTCTGGACGGGACTCGAACCCGCGACCCCCTGCGTGACAGGCAGGTATTCTAACCAGACTGAACTACCAGACCAGCATTTTTATTTTTGGAGTGCGCTGTTGTATATTGTACGTAACACCTTGCGTGTTTGTTTCAGCGAGTGCAAAAGTATAATTGTTTTTTAAATTACGCAACCCTAAAACAAGATTTTTTTTATTTTTTTTATTGACAAGAATACCAATACAACGCCAGACAAGCCACAAAAGTTCCCCATGAGAAAAAATCATTAAGCATTAATCGTTAATCATTAACCATTAATCATTAACCATTATCACTCTGCCATATCATTTGCTCCTCTGAACAAGCGTTTGAAATTGATGCCGCCTTTTTCCTTATAAATTGCGCCATTTGGATTTTTCTTCTTTTTGCCAAACAAATTACCATTCTTCAAAGACATCCAGATGAACAAAGGTTTACCTACAATATGGTCTTCCGGCACAAAGCCCCACACGCGCGAATCCTCTGAGTTGTGCCTATTATCTCCCATCATCCAGTAATAATCCTGTTGAATCGTATATTGAGTAGCGGGTTTGCCGTTGATTTCGATGCCGCCTCCGCCGATTTTGAGCTCATTCCCTTCATAATCTTTGATGATGCGTCTGTACAGGGCGATATTTTTCGGACCGATACTGACAACTTCTCCCTTTTTCGGAATAGTCAGCGGACCAAAATTATCCACCGTCCAAGCGTAATTACTATCATGTGGAAAAGTACGCAGAGGGCGACGGTCTTCTTCGAGCGGCGATATTTCTAATGTGCCGACCTCCCTGAGTGCATCTACCTGTTTTTGAGTCAGAAACATAATAGTACCGTATTGCGCCCTTGATGCTTCCCATTCTATGTCCAGTTCATCCAGCAATTCCTGCGGAGGTTTACCTGCGGTGGCGTTGACTTGATAGCCGAGTTGCAAGCCTTCCGGTTTTCGGGCTTCTTCGCCGTTGACATAGAGTACGCGGTCTTTGACTTCGATAATATCACCGGGCAAACCAACACAACGTTTGATATAATTATCACGCTTGTCAATAGGGCGGGTTACGATGTCATAAGCTCTGTTGACATAAGCTCTGTTTTTTCGCACCTCACTATAATAATGAGTATAAGGAGCTTTTCTACGTGGTACACCTTTTGGGAAAATGACGGTATCGCCTTCGGGGAAATTAAACACCACAGGGTCGTAGCGTTTGAGGTCGCGTATAGCGGGTAGTCGGCGATAATCCCATTTCACCGCTTCACTATAAGATTCACTACCTACAAATGGCACTTTATTATGCACCAATGGAAATTGTATGGGCGTAATAGGCATCCGCGAGCCATAACTCAATTTGCTGACAAACAAAAAATCGCCCACCATCAGCGACCCCTCCATCGAAGGCGTAGGAATCGTATAGGCTTCAATCAAAAACATCCGTATAAAAGTCGCTGCAAATACTGCAAAAATAATCGCCTCTGCCCATTCTCTGAATACCGATTTTTTGATGGGGCTTTCCTTGCTCATCACCACTGCTTTACCCAGATATTTTTCCTCATCCTTAAAACCAATAAAAGGATAATAGAAAAACGGCACTACAATCGCCAAAGCCTGTTCCCAAAAACCGAACTTGCCAAAGCATTTCACCAAATCAATCAGCATATAGGCAAAAATAAAAATACCGACAATCGGCACCAACAACAAAGCCAACCAATACATTGGTCGTCCGGTCAGTTGTATCCAAGTATAGAGATTCAAGCCCGGTACGATAGCTTTCCAACCCGCTTCCCCGGCTTTTTCAAACATTTTGTACAAACCTGCTCCAAAAGCAAGCAATAATATTATTGAGATGATGTATGACATTGTTGTTAGTTCTTAGAGCATGTTTGGATTTTTTCAAGCTGATAATCAAATCCCGTATAGCTATCGGGAGTGGTTTTGGCGAAATATCAAAGAAGGAATTTATCGGGATAAGTGACTGATTTGATATGAAGCCAAGTTCACAAAATATTGGTTGTCAGGCAGAAAAAATCCAAACATGCTCTTAGTTCATAGTTCGTGGTTCTTAGTTCAGCGTTTATTTTAACGTAGAACGAAGAACACAAAACAACGAACACATATAATTCGGCTGCAAAGATAGGTGATTATATCATTCTGTAATACTAATGTAATGTTAATTTGGTTTTTGATAAATACTTGTCAAAGAAATTATTTTTTTACAAAAAAATAAATTTGTAAAAAGCTATTTTTTAGGTATTTAAATAGAAATAAGAAAAGCAATATCTTATAAAATGAATTGAAAAATGATAGGAAGCAATAAAAAAATAAGGCTTTTTCGTAACTTTACACTCCAAATTCAGTACTTTAGCAAGGAGCAAATAATAAATCAGACATCTCGACGAGATTACAAAAATGACTTTTCGTTCCCTCTGTAATTTTAATTTTAATTTGCATTTTAATTGTAATGTGTTCGCCAATTTTGAATTTTGAATGATGAAAAATATTTAATTTGTTAGGCTAACCATTTAACTTTGCCTAAAGCGAATACTCGTCAGACGAATCCCTTTATTTAGTGTGAATATTTTATGAGACAAATCACTACATTTCACAAAAACCTTCGTCAGACGAGTATCCCGCAAGCAAACTTAAACGGGTAGCCATTTGTTAATTTTTAATTATCAATAAATAATGTCATTTCCCATAAACGATTATTTTTTTAATAAAATTAACCCAAGTTGAATATGTAGCCTCCAAGTTTTTTAGGAGCTTTAGTTGTCAGACGAATGTTGTTTTAGAAGGCACCGATTATTTTATAATGTCTTCGCTTTTACAAAAGAATTCGTCTAACAACTCTCTCAGCTCTGATTTTTTGGAGACTACATATTCAACTTGGGTTAAGTATATATAATTTTTTTTGTGAAAATATTATTTAAAATTTTCATTTATAAAAATTAACAAAAAACAAAAAACACATTATTCGCGCTAATTTTGTTTTTAAATTAACAATAAAAATAATACATTCAAAAATGCGCTTGAAATGATGCTATATCAATAAAAAACAAAGTAAAATTTAAATTCATTCAAAATTTAGCAAAGACATTGCAATTTTCATTTATATTTTCATTTTCATTGCAATTGTAATTTTCATTGTAATTGCAATTTTCATTTACTTATGGCACAGCAACTCATCGAACCAAATACCAGACAAAAATATACCCAAGCAGTCATCAGCGATTTCAGAACCTGTTGTATCAGTCGTGAAGCGAGTATTTTGGGGCGCAAAGAAGTACTGACAGGCAAGGCGAAGTTTGGAATTTTTGGGGATGGCAAAGAAGTGCCTCAAGTGGCTATGGCGCGGGTATTTCAGGAAGGCGATTTCAGGTCGGGCTACTACCGCGACCAGACCTTCGCTATGGCAACGGGGCTGTGTTCTGTTGCCGAATCATTTGCCCAATTGTATGCTGACACCGAAAACGACCCCTTTTCCGGTGGGCGACAAATGAACGCCCACTTTGCCACAGCCACTATTGATAAAGACAGCAACTGGCTCGAACTCAAATCCCTCAAAAATATCGCCGCCGACCATTCTTCCACAGGCGGACAAATGGCGCGTGCCGTAGGACTTTCTCTTGCTTCCAAAAAATATCGTGAAACAAAAGAATTGCACGATACGCCTTTTTCCAATAATGGCGACGAGATTTGTTTTTGTACAATTGGCGATGCGAGTACATCTGAAGGTGTATTTTGGGAATCGGTCAATGCAGTGGGAGTGCAGCAGATTCCACTCGCTATTTCTGTATGGGACGATGGCTATGGCATCTCCGTACCCATTGAATATCAGACCACCAAAGGAAGTATTTCCGAACTGCTCGAAGGCTTCAGATTGAACGAAAAAGGGGAGGGAATTGAGATTTATACGGCACATGCTTGGGATTATCCCGCCTTGTGCAAAATGTACGAGGAAGGCATCAAAAAAATGCGCGAAACACACATCCCTGCGATTTTTCACATTAAAGATTGTACCCAACCGCAAGGACATTCCACTTCCGGCTCGCATGAACGATACAAAACAAAAGAACGACTTGAATGGGAGGCAGACAATGACTGTATTGAAGTGATGGCAAGGTGGATGATGAAAAATAATATTGCCACCGAAGAAGAAATCGAACAAATACGAAAAGAAGCTAAAACCTTTGTGCGCCAAGAGCAAAAACGCATGTGGGCAGAGTTTTGTAATCCGGTCAAAAAAGAAGTCAAAACCATTCTCAATTTATACAAAAATCTCGTAGATGCAGGGGTCAATGACCCTGAATTTATTGGTACACAAGTACAACTTGAAAAATACATTGACCCGCTACGCTATGAAGCGATTAAAAATGTAAAACGCGCCCTGCGTCATTTGCATAATATCAAGCATCCCGACAAAAATGCACTCGAAATATGGTTGCGAAAAACCCTCAACAAAGGACGCAAAGACTACAATACACATTTGTACTCCGACTCGCCCAACTCCGCACTCAATGTACCCGAAATCAAAGCCACATACAGCGACAATTCGCCCCACAAAAACGGTTACGAAATACTCAATACCTGTTTTGATAAAGCACTCCAAAAATATCCGAACATGTTTGCTTTCGGCGAAGATGTCGGGAAAATCGGCGATGTCAATCAAGGCTTTGCAGGCTTGCAAGAAAAATACGGCGAACATCGCGTATTCGACACCGGCATCCGCGAGTGGACTATCATGGGACAAGCCATCGGCATGGCAATGCGCGGCTTGCGCCCCCTTGCCGAAATCCAATACCTCGATTATCTGCTCTACGGACTCACACCACTTTCCGACGACCTCGCTACACTCCGCTACCGCACCAACGGCATACAAAAAGCACCCGCCATAATACGTACTCGCGGGCATCGGCTCGAAGGGATTTGGCATACGGGTTCGCCTATTGGTATGATTATCAATTCTTTACGCGGCATGTATGTATGCACACCACGCAATATGACCCAAGCCGCAGGTATGTACAACACCCTCTTGCGCCAATCGGACGACCCCGCCATCGTAATCGAATGTCTCAATGCTTACCGCCTCAAAGAAACCCTGCCCGACAATATCGGCGAATTTACCGTAGCACTCGGTATACCCGAAATTTTGGAGGAAGGAAATGACCTGACACTCGTTACTTATGGCTCATGCGTGCGCGTAGCACAAGAAGCCGCCAAACTATTAGAAAGCTTTGGTATCACCATCGAATTGATTGATGTACAAACTCTATTGCCTTTCGATATTCGTCATATCATCGCTCAATCTTTACAAAAAACCAATCGGCTTGTTGTCTTGGACGAAGATGTACCGGGCGGTGCATCGGCATTTATTTTACAGCAAATTCTGGAACATCAAGAAGGCTATCAATACTTGGATTCCAAACCGAGAACTATTACCGCCGCCGCCCACCGCAGTGCTTATGGTTCTGATGGCGATTATTTCTCAAAACCACAAGCTGATGATGTATTCGAAACGATATACGAATTAATGAATGAAGCCGCACCCAATAAATTTCCAAAATTTTATTCGTATTAAAAAATATATAATGCGAAATGTAAAATGTGAAAATTGTACAATGTGTAATAAGGTATTCCCTTGCAAATTATTGATTTTTATTAATTTAAATATTTAAAAATAAAAATATTTGTGAATACTTTTACAATTTGTATTCAATATTTTGTATTTTACATTTCTCGAAGTGTCTTTTTCAAGTCAAAGATTCACATTCCTTACCCGAATAATTCTAAATAATTCCTAAATTTATTGACTCAAAACAAATCACATTTCACTTTTAACTTTTTTAAGTAAGAAAATTCGGATAAAGAATAAGGCATAAAATATATGTCGTGTTTTCGGACATAGAATAGGCATCGTCTCTCTGGTATCATGTAATTCATCCTGAAATATTATCCGGCTTTTTTTGTTTTTTTATTTAAACAAATACTATGAAATTAAATTCGACTACAAAACTTTTGCTATTTTCTGTAGCTATGCTATTCAGCATCGGTGTAATGGCACAACCTGCCAACGACAATGTATGTGATGCAATTGACATTACAGGCATGAACGGCTTTGTCGAGAGTAATGCAGGAGCTACCGTACAAGCGGGCGAAGAAGCAATTACTCCACCGTCATCTTCGCAAGGTTGTGTCTCCGGTTTCTGGTGCGATTTTTCAGGAGCTGACGGCGCATCGGGCATCGACAATTCCATGTGGTTCAGGTTTGATGCTCCTGCCGACGGGAACATTATGATTAGCGGATGCCTGAGCGATTTTGATACCCAAATTGCAGTCTATGAAGTTGGAGATTGCAGCGATTTCTCCACATTCACATATGTATGGGGAGACGACGATACAACCGACAGCGAGAATTGCGGATTTGACGCTAGCGATCAAGTGGGCGCACCCTATAGTCTATCCACGACATTCACATTGGAGTGCTTGAATCCCGGACAAACCTACTACATCCTTATTGACGGTTGGCAAAATGCAGACGGCGATGCAGAGATGTTAGATGGTGCTATTGATATGGCAGCAACACCCGTTTCAGCTTCGGGCGATGAGTTGCTTATTATAGACCCGCTTAGCCAAGCTCCTGTCTGTATGGGCGGTAGCGATGGTGCTGCAGGAATTTCAATTACAGGTCCGGCACCATACACCATAGAATGGAGTACAGGCGGCACAGACCTTGCTGTTTTCGATTTGCTTGCCGGAGACTATACGGTTACAGTGACCAATGCCTGCGGTAATACTGCCACTCAAACAATCACCGTACCTGATGGACCCGAACCCACGCAAGTCGTAGCGACAATCGCTGACAATGCTGTTGTAAATCCCGGAGACTGTGGCGACGGCACTATCGAAAGCAACGCGAGTGGTAGCGATGGACAAATCAGTATTGGGGTATCCTCCGGTACGCCGCCATTTACTATGGTTTGGAATACAGGTGATACCACAGCTTTCCTCTCCGGTCTTGCGCCGGGCGATTATAGTGTAACTATTTTTGACGGTTGCGGTAATCCGCCTGCTGTCGAAACATTCACACTAACCGCCGAAGCTGCAAGTGGCGAGCCTGCCGGAGAAGATGTAAATGCTGTCTGTGGCAGTACTGTCGAGATTGGCGGTGGTGCAGGCTTGGGAGTATTGAGCCAACTCAATAGTGATATCGGTGCCGGAGCTCTTACAGGAAATATAGCTTGTCGTCAGGGAGGATTTTTCTCTGAAAATTCTTATTTGAGAGCTTTTGATTTAGATGCCGATTTCGGACTTTCCGGTGAGGTAAAAATTGAAGGACTTGATTTCTTCATTTTTGCAGAAGCAGGACCCGGCTTTGGCGGTTTACAACCTGTGGATTTCAGATTATATACTGCTGCAAGTACGGATTTGGCTGCTGATTTTGCATCATTTTCCGAAATTGCAAGCTTGAATATGATGATACCTGATTTGCCAGAATATGAATTTGTCAGAATACCAATCAAAGCTACGGTAGATGCTTCTGAAGTTCTTGTTGTAGAACTTTTCCATTCGGGAGGAGGTGCAGCAGTAGGACACAGTTTTGATGCTGCTGCTGTTGATGGAGTACTTCCACAGCCGACTTATCTCCTTTCAAATGCTTGTAATATTTCTACACCAACATTGATGACGGACATCGGATTTTCACAGCAAATTATTATGAATATCATCTACCGCGATGCTTCCGGGAATACATATGCTTGGGATGACCCCAATGGTGATTTGAGTGCTACTGATGTGGCTAACCCAAGTGTTACAGCAGTAGCTCCGGCTGCATATACTGTTACAGTGACAGACCTTTGCGGCAATAGTGTAATAGATGATGTATTGGTAGATTGCGGAGTCGGTATCATCGCTCCCGAAGATGCCGTATTCACGATTTCGCCAAATCCAAGCAATGGTATTTTCCAATTGCAAAATACAGATATAGCTAAAAATATGCTGCTACAAGTATTTGATTTGCAAGGAAAAATGATGCAAACAGAACAATTCAATGGCACATTGCACACGCTTGATTTGTCAGCTTATCCGGCAGGTATTTACGTCTTGAAATTGGATAATGGTGTGGATATAGAAACACACAAATTGATGGTATACTAAATAAGATTAAGTTTAAGTTTAAGATGAAATTTAAATGTACTTATTTAAATGTGATTCTTGAACTGTCAATTTATTGCATAATAAAAATTGCCCATGTACTCGAAAGCGTACATGGGTTTTCTTTTTCCAAAAAAAAATGGGCTAGCCATTTAGGAACGCGAAATAAATAAATTTGCTTTCTTGACTGAGAGAGTTTGTTCTCAGTTTGGGCTTTGAAACTCGCATAAATGTTGATATTTTCAGAGTTTTAAAGTGCAAAATGAGGGCAAAATATCCTGTCAAGATGGTAAAGTTATTTTTTTCGCGTTCCTTAACTTTGCCTAAATCGAATACTCGTCAGACGAATCCCTTTATTCAATGCGAATATTTTATGAGACAAATCACTACATTTCATAAAAACCTTCGTCAGACGAGTACTATCCCGCAAGCAAACTTAAACTGATAGCCGAAAAATGCGATTTCAGACTCGTTTTTAAATATGCTCTTATATTTGTAATTGATGATTTGAGAATTGCACGATTTTAAAATTAAAATTAAAATCAAAATCAAACAACAACCCGTCAATTCAACAACTCCACAACTCGTCAATTCAACAACACAACAACACAACAACACAACAACTCCACAACACAACAACACGTCACAAACATGAAAAAAATACTCATTACGGCAGCGACCATGCTCGAAATACAGGCTTTTTACGAGCAAATTCAAATGAATTTTGAGCAACTTGAAAGTGGGTTTTTTGAACGAGATGGCGTACAAGTGCGCGTATTGCTCACAGGCATAGGTATCTTGCCAACGGGCGTGCATTTGACGCGCTTTCTGATGTGCCAGCAAGTAGATTGGGTCATCAATGCGGGCATTGCAGGGGCATTCGACAAGAAGCTGAATATCGGTGAAGTCGTGGAAGTAGGGGAGGAGCAGTTTGGAGATTTTGGGGCGCAGGAGCGCGATGGTGGTTTTGTAGATGTATTTGAAATGAAACTAATGGAGAATGATGAATTTCCATTCAAAAACAGCATTTTACACAATAAAAATATCGTTCATTCATTGGCATTAAAACGAGTGAAAGGACTCACCGTTAATAAGGTGCATGGCGAGGCTGATGCGATTGATTTTATCCGAAAAAAATACCAAGCAGATATAGAAACAATGGAAGGCGCAGCTTTTTTTTATGCGTGTCAATTCCAAAAAATACCTTGCACACAAATTCGTGCTATTTCTAATTATGTAGAACCTCGTAATCGTGAAAATTGGGATATTCCATTGGCAGTCAAAAATTTAAATGAGGTGCTTTGGAAGTTGATTCAATGCTAATGGTATTACCACTTGAATCACTAATCCAACTCCATCCCCCAAGTTCGAAATTCGGCAACTTTCACCAAGTACATTTTCGTAAAACTACCCTCGTCGCCGCCCGTGACTTTACGAAAATATTTTTTTTCACTAAATAATCGCTCGCGTAATATTTTTGTTTCAAATAAAAAAAACGTATTATTGAATTTATAAATCCAAAAATTAGCAGAGGTCGTGACCAAACCGGAGGCTTTCCCTCTACACTCATATTCAATAGCCACATTGCCTGTTTGGTGCGCCATCAGGTCATTTTTCACTTCAAATGTAATGGGCTGACCATCCATCATCCCTTCAATATCATAATCTTTCGTATTGCATTGTCGAAAATCAGAAATCTCCGGGAAATGTATTTGTAGTTTTTCGATGGCTTCGCGTTCAGCGAGTTGTCCGTCTTGCAGGTCTTTATTGAAATTGTAGTGCATAGGTTTTTAAGTTTAAGTCTAAATTCAATATTTTCCTCCAACAAAGATAATTTTTTCGGAGGAATATTGATAACCGGACTTTAAACATTTAGGTAACTGGGAAATTAGGAAATTAGGAAATTAGTCTTAATACTGTAAACGGCATAAATTTCGGAAAACTGTAATGACTGCTTTAGCTGTCAAGTAAAATAAAAGTAAATTTATAAATTATTGTTTTTAAATTTTTTATAAATAAAAATAATAATACACTTGACAGCTAAACAGGCTGACCGCGAACTCGTAAAGGCGATTTCAATCGCCAAGTGCAGTGTAATTGTTATTTGTAATAAATTGTAAGTAAATATTTTACAAATTAAATTTATTATTTACGTGGCGAATAAATTCGCC
>CALCMV010000122.1 GCA_937967535.1 uncultured Saprospiraceae bacterium | reverse complement strand
CGCCTCGCTGCTGTGTATAATATACTTTGGGGGGCTTGGGTGGTGCTTTTTCCCTTTGCCTTTTTCCGACTTACGGGTATGCAAGACCCTATTCATCCGATGATTTGGCAAGGTATGGGCATGGTGATTGGCGTGTATGGTTTGGGTTATTGGTGGGCGGCTGCCAATCCGGTGAAACATTGGCCCATCGTCGCAGTTGGTTTTTTGGGTAAAATATTCGGACCAATTGGTTTTGTTTTTAATTATATGAAAGGAGATGTACCCGCATCTTTCGGATATACATTGCTTACGAATGATTTGATATGGTGGATTCCTTTCTTTTTGATTTTGAATGAAGCGAGAAAGGGGAAGTGGGAACTTTGACAAGGGAAAGTCTGTTTGGAATTTTCAGTTAATGGTGTAGTAAATTCAACTTCCTCAAAGCCTCCCGTACACTTTCTTTGAATTTGAAATAAGAAGGGATTTTTTCAAGTTGTTCAAGATTAATTTTTTGACCTATCGGTAAATACAATTCTGCAATATTGAGTCTTCTTCTTCGTTGGGGAAAATGTTCTAAAGCTATCCGGATGGCATCTTTTATCGCTTGTTTTGGGTCTTTTATATGTTCTGGTGAATGATGAATACCGAGTTCATTATCGCTTTTTTCTGTACCAATTTCTTCTTTGAAAAGTGCGGTATCTGCCAAGATCCAAGCCTCTGTCATCTGCACAGGCACAAGTGGAACAAGTACTTTACAAATTTCCTGTTCGCTATTCTCAACGGCTTCAAATGCAGGATTAATTTTGTGTTGAAAAATAAAATCATCACTTGCGTTGTCTGCGTCTGCGTGTACACATAAAGTGGAAATGCCGTAATTTTCCCAACCTTTTATTGCAGCTTCCATGGCCTCCTCTTTAAAGGTTGATTTCGCCACCTGAATTTTTTGAATATCCAAAATCTCAATATCGCCCGTACATTCAAATGCCACGGATTCGAAGGTGCGTTTGATGACACTTTCCCAAAAACGGACATCCGTTTTCCCTTCCGCAATCATACCGATAATTAATTGTCTCATCCGGTAAGTTCATTTATCATGGGTTCAAAATTAGCAGTTTGGAGATATTGTATGGCTTCATTAATGGTAATTTTTCTTTCTTGTAAATTATAATTTGGAAAACGAATCGTTTGCTGACCATTTTTACTCGGAGGTTCTACAGGCAACATACGTGTAGCGTAAATTTTAGTTTTTTCTCCCTGATTTTCAGTAATAATTGTGGTGAGCTTGGACAACCAAATACTTACACTATTTTCTTTCAACTCAAACGCTTTTCCTATCAAAACAGGTGAATGAGTGTTGACAATCAGTTGGCGCAGAGGCATTTCTGTATCTTGAAAATTTACACTTAAATCTTTTAGCAATGATACAAGCGGTTGAATCTGAGACGGATGTATTCCATTCTCCGGTTCTTCATAACACAACAAACTATTGTGCTGATTATCGTATTGAAAAACACAAAGGGTCAGCAAGCGCAATGTACCTTCTGAAAGTACACGCGATGAAAATTCACGTCCTTCTTCACTACGAATTTTGATGATATAACGATTGTTTGGTTTATCATCATACACATTGACTTCGGTAAGATTGGGCAGAATATTATTTATTTTTCGGGAGATTTCTTTTAAGATATATTTATCATCTAATTGAATCCTGAATAATGCAGCAGCGAGGTTGTCGCCACTTTCTGTAATGGTATCGCGCAAGCCTAAATCCTTGCGTGTGGGTTCTCTCAATACTTCGGGATTCAGTTGGAGAAATTTCCAACTTCGCATTTCTTCTTTCGCTGCAAAAGCATGGGGAAAACCTACGTCGTTGATACCGCTAAGGACGGTTTGAGCAACCGCATTTGCCTTCATTTCTTTATCGTTTATACCATTTTCTGACAATAGTTTTATGGTAGAAACTTCGTTTTTATTTTCTGTAAAAATAAAAGTATGATTATCGCTAAATGTTGGATACCAATGTGTACTCGTAATTTGCGGAAGGTTATTTTTCGTCCAATTATCTTTTTCAACAGGTATCGTTTGGAGTGATTCATGTGTGATAAATAAGGTATCTGTTCCCTTGCCGTTTTTTTGTCGTTCAATGATTAATTCATACTGCAAACGAGTGTACGACAATTCATATTTCCCACCCCAACTATCTTTTACATTCCGATTAATTAACATCTCAACGGTAAAAGACATTTGACGTGCATACTCCTCATCTCCATATTGTGTAAATAACTCAATCGCATCACCACGCTGTTCGCTGAAAGCAGTTTTAATATCGGTTTCTGCCAAACGAGATAACAATTTTAAAGCATCAAATAGATTGCTTTTACCCGACGCATTTGCACCGGCAATGACCGTCAAGGGCGTGAAGTCCATTTCAAAAGATTTGAAACTTTTGAAGCCGTCTATTTTGATGTGTGTTATCATACAGGTTAAAGATACAAATTTAATTAATACCGAACAATCAAGGCATCACCCGCAACACCGTATACCTCAACACCACTTCAAAAATTAGCAGAAACATAACTTTCCCAGCCTTTTATTATAGTTTCCTTTAAATACTGATTTAATAATGGCTCGAATTGAAAGTGATTTTAGTTTTATTACGTATGCAATTTATTTCATTTGGATAAGTTGTAAATGCGATGTAATTTTGATTTTAATGGAAAAAATATTTGATTGATGAAATGGAATAAATTTAGTGAATCTGAAAGAGTATATCCTGATGAGATTGTCAATAAACTCATCAAAGGATTTTCTAATGCAACGGGGCAGTTACTTGAGTTAGTGGTAGAAACAAGTATGCATAACTTTGAAACGCAGACTGACTTCGAGTTTAGACTATTATTAGTCAGTC
>CALCMV010000121.1 GCA_937967535.1 uncultured Saprospiraceae bacterium | reverse complement strand
ATTGCTCGAAAAAGCCATGCGTTCAGATGAACAAAATTTTGGCGAACATCATCCTAAAACGGCGCTTCGATATTCCAATTTAGCGTTAGTCCTTCAACACCTTGGACACTATGAACGAGCAAAAGAATTACTCTATAAAGCCATTTACTCAAATGAACAAAATTTTGGCGAATATCATCCTGACACGGCGATTTGTTATTCTAATTTAGCAGCCATTCTTCAAATTCTTGGGGATTATAAACAGGCAAAAAAATTACTTGAAAAAGCCATACGTTCGGATGAACAAAATTTTGGCGAACATCATCCTAATACGGCGGTTCGGTATTCCAATTTGGCATTAGTGCTGAAAGACTTTGGGGATTATGAAGGGGCAAAAAAATTATTCGAAAAAACTGTGCGCTCCGCAGAAAAACACCTCGGCGAGCATCATCCTACTACAGCTATTCGGTATTCCAATTTGGCACTAATGCTTCAAATTCTTGGGGATTATGAGGGGGCGAAAACATTACTCGAAAAAGCTGTGAGATCAACAGAACAAAATTTTGGTGAACATCATCCCGCTACGGCTATAAATTATTCCAATTTAGCATTAGTACTCCAAGACCTTGACGATTATGAAGGAGCAAAGATATTGCTCGAAAAGACCATATATTCAGCTAAACAAAATTTTGGCGAACACCATCCTACTACGGCGAATCGTTATTCCAATTTGGCATTAGTGCTTAAAGCTCTCGGGGATTATAAAGGAGCAAAAGAATTACTCGAAAAAACTATTCGCTTCGGAGAACAACACTTTGGCGAACATCACCCCACTACTGGGATTCGGTATTCCAATTTAGCATTAATACTCCAAATTCTTGGGGATTATAACAGGGCGAAAGCATTACTTGAAAAAGCCACTCATTCTTCAGAACAAAATTTTGGCGAGAAGCATCCTAATACAGCGAATCGTTATACCAATTTAGCATCGGTTTATATCAATTTAAATGAAACTAAAAAAGCCATTGATTTATGGGAAAAAGCCTATGTTATATTTTATAATACTTTCGGCGGAGAGCATCCCAATACAAAGACTGTGCAAGAGTGGTTAGATGTTTACAAACCAAAACCCTAAAAAAGAACCGTCATTCCGCACTTGATGCGGAATCTGTTTAGTTTTAGCACCATTTTAGATAGAAGTTCTTGTTTAAGATCGTGCTAAGACGCAAAAGATTCCGCATCGGGGCGCGGAATGACGGTTGCGTTTTATCGTACAGGCGATTTCAATCGCCATGTGTCATGTAATTTTTATTTGTAATTTTGTAAAAAAAACCTTAATTGACATGGCGATTGAAATCGCCTGTACGGGTACTATGAAAGAAAAAAAATTCACACCTACACCCACGCACGATGTAGCTTTGAAGAAGTTGCAAGCCTATTGTGCGTATCAAGACCGTTGTCATCAGGAGGTGCGCTCGAAGTTGTTGGACTTGGGTGTGCGGGGGCATGATTTGGAGGTGATTATGGTGGAATTGATAGCGGATAATTTTTTGAATGAAGAACGCTTTGCACGGTCCTATGTACGCGGCAAGTTTCGGATAAAACGCTGGGGACGCATCAAGATTCGACTGGAATTGAAACGGCGCAATATTTCTGCTTATTGCATCAAAAAAGGCATGTCCGAAATAGACGATACCGACTATTACGCCACCCTCGAACAGATCATTCTAAAAAAACAAAAAACCCTCAAACCGGATAGCAAATTCAAACAAAAAGGCAAACTCGCCGAACACGCCATGCGACGCGGCTTTGAATCGGGATTGGTGTGGGAAGTGGTGAACTCTGTGATGGAGTGATAGGCTAGCCATTTAGAGCATGTTTGGAATTTTTCAAACTGATAATCAATAGTTTATGGTTTTGGCGAAATATCGGAGAAGGAGTTTATCGAGATAAGTGACTGATTCGATATGAAGCCAAGTTCATAAAATATTGATTATCAGGCAGAAAAATTCCAAACATGCTCTTAACTTTGCCTAAAGCGAATACTCGTCAGACGAATCCCTTTATTCAATGCGAATATTTTATGAGACAAATCACTACATTTCACAAAAACCTTCGTCAGACGAGTACTATCCCGCAAGCAAACTTAAACGGCTAGCCGAGTGATAGGAGAGTCTGTTGATTTTCAAGCTAATATGTCCCACTTTGGAAGCCTGTCCCCTACTTGATTCGGGAGGGGATTGGGGGAGGAAGGCGAGGCACAAGAGTGGGTCAAAACGTAAAACGATTTTTAATTAAAATCAATTCATTTCATCAAGGAAAATGACTTTTTGTTTGCCTTATTCATCTCATCAAAAAACTATTTAAAAACTTCTGAAATGGCATAACGGGTACTTAGGCGAAAGCCTGATTGCCCGTTTTATTTTTTCTAATTTGGTGAATATTGATATAAAATAAAGCGATTTTTGCGGGAAACGTAAAGCAGTCATTACAGTTGACCAAGTATCCGCGCTCCACCAACGGCAACACAACAACACAACAACTCGTCAATACAAATTAGTATGAACAAAAAAAAATTCACCAAACACTTATTAGAATGGTTTGCTCAGAGCCATCGCCCATTGCCGTGGAAGGATACGAAAGATGCGTATGTGATTTGGTTGTCGGAGATTATTTTGCAGCAAACACGGGTCGAACAGGGTTTGCCCTATTTTGAGCGTTTCCGCGAGCGATACCCAACTGTACGCGAGCTCGCCGACGCGCCAGAAGATGAAGTGATGCGAATGTGGGAAGGTTTGGGCTACTACTCGCGGGCGCGAAATCTGCATTTTACTGCCAAGTATATTGCGGATAATTTGGAGGGGGAATTTCCTGATACACATGCAGGTATTCGTGCGCTCAAAGGGGTGGGCGACTATACGGCAGCGGCGATTGCTTCCTTTGCTTATGACCTGCCTCATGCGGTGGTGGATGGGAATGTGTATCGCGTACTTTCGCGCTATTTTGGGGAGGAAACGCCGATGGATACGACGCAAGGGAAAAAGCTGTTTGCAGCACTGGCAGATGAATTATTGGATAAGAAAAATCCGGCAACTTACAATCAGGCAATCATGGATTTTGGGGCAACGCATTGTATGCCCAAAAAGCCGCTTTGTACTTCCTGCCCGATGAAAAATGATTGTGTGGCACTCGCAGAGAATAGGGTGCATTTGCTCCCTGTGAAGTCTAAAAAACTGAAGAAAACGACACGGTTTTTTCATTATTTAGTGATAAATGAAGGTGAAAAAGTATGGCTCAAAAAACGCGGTGCAGGTGATATTTGGCAGAATTTATATGATTTTCCATTAATTGAAAAAGAAAAAACGCTGACTCTTTCCGAATTGGAAGAGAGCGATGAATGGCTTTCTTTTTTTCCGAAAAAAAATTATCACACAAAAAAAATCTCGCGTCCATTCAGCCAAACATTGACCCACCGGAAAATTATTGCAGTTTTTATTGAAATTAATTTAAATGAAAATTTTGAGGGAGAAAAATATGCTTGGGTGCAAGTCGCACGGGCGGATTTTGACCGTTATGCTTTCCCGCGAATTTTGAATGATTATTTGAAGGATGAGGTTTTGGAGTTGTTTTGAAATGAGTGTGTAAAATATTAGGGGGCAATTATATGTGAAATCACAAGGCGCATAGCGTCATCCCCCTTTGTAAAAAAGTATATCTCCCTTCGAAAAAGGCGCGTAGCGTCGGCACGCTTAAATTTCTCCTAGACTAATTGTGCCGACGCTACGCGCCTTTTGGAAAGTGGGGCGAATCATGTGTTACAAAGAGAGATGACGCTATGCGCCTTTACATTCGAACAAATTAAAATGCACCCTAATGTTTTAGAGGTGTTCGAGTAAAATAGGGAACAGTTGCAAGGCGAATGTTTTTATGAAAAATGGCTGCCTGAATACTCAAATATCCACTTTTAACAAAGGTATTCGCCTTGCAACTTGCATTAAATAAATAAGAATAAGTTTATTTCATACGGTTTTTTAAGGTTTTTTATTCTTGCTTCGTTCTCATATATAGGTAAGCATTGATTTGTTGGTACAAATCCCTAAGTTCGTTCATCAATTTTTGTGGTGGGTTGCCAGCCAAACCGTGTGCTGCCAATTTTTCTGCTTCTGCATATTCTCTGCAATCCATCGCAAGGCTTGCAGCATTACGAAACGAGATGCTTCGGGCAGGTTCATTATCAAAATCTCCTTGCAATGAAAGTGCGGCTTGTTTTTCTTCATTAAATGCTTTGATAAACTGTGCTTTGGCATCTTCATCTTTGTCTTGTTCGTATGGTATTCGCGCTTGTCGCATAGTTGATATTGTTTATTTATAAATATTTTTTTTTGCAAGTTAATGTAAAAAAATCAAAAATGCAAGTGTGCCGTCAGGTTGATAGGATTACATTTACTGCCGCTTTTTCCGAAAGAACTCTCGCAGCAATTCCCCACATTCAAATTCCATAATCCCTGAGACCACGATTGTTTTCGGATGCAAAAGATTCGGTTTGTGCTGTGCAAAGCCGCGTTTTTCATCGCTTGCGCCAAATACGAGTTTGCCGAGTTGCGCCCATGCGAGTGCGCCTGCACACATGGGGCAGGGTTCGAGGGTGACATAGAGGGTGCAGTCATTGAGGTATTTATTGTGCAGCCCATTGGCGGCGGCGGTAATGGCAATCATTTCGGCATGTGCCGTTACATCTTTGAGGAGTTCGGTCTGATTATGTCCGCGTGCGATGACGCTATTTTGGCAGACCACCACCGCCCCTACCGGAATTTCGCCTGATTCACGCGCAATTTCCGCTTCTCGCAGGGCTATTTTCATAAAATATTCGTCACTAAACAATGCTATAATGCTTAAATGATGTAATGCTCAAATGTACATCATGGTGATAAAATGTTTTTAATGGGTATGAATTAACGAAAATGTTTTGGATATACAAAATAGACTTCCCACTAACATTTGTTTACATTTGCAAAAACAAAAAACAGTTATAGAGATTTCTTCATTAAAACATTCATTTAAGTATTGGATCATTTAAATATTGTAGTATTGATATGGCAGGAAATTCATTTGGACAGGTTTTTCGGATTACGACTTTTGGCGAATCGCATGGGCGAGGTTTGGGGGTGATTGTGGATGGTTGTCCGCCCGGCGTGGAGGTGGACGAGGCTTTTATTTTGGCAGAATTGGCACGGCGACGACCCGGACAATCGGCTATCGTGACGCAGCGAAAAGAGCCGGATAAAATAGAATTGCTTTCGGGCGTATTTGAAGGAAAAACGACGGGAACTCCGATTGGAATGGTGATTTATAATTCGGATGCGAGGTCGAAAGATTACTCGCATATCAAAGATAAATTTCGCCCGTCACATGCCGATTTTACGTATATGGCAAAGTACGGCACACGCGATTATCGGGGCGGCGGACGCTCCTCTGCACGCGAAACGGCAGCGCGGGTAGCGGCGGGTGCGATTGCAAAGTTATTATTAAAAAAACACAATATTTCTATACATGCTTATGTGAATCAGGTAGGTGATTTGAAGCTGGAAAAACCATATAATAATTTGGATTTCAAGCAAATAGAATCAACTCCCATACGCTGCCCCGACCTCAAAATGGCAGAAAAAATGATTGCTCATATCAAAGAAATTCGCAAGGCAGGCGATACGATTGGTGGTGTGGTGACGGGCGTGATTCAAGGTTGTCCTGTGGGATTGGGAGAGCCTGTTTTTGATAAATTGCATGCAGAATTGGGCAAGGCGATGTTGAGTATCAATGCTTGTAAGGGATTCGAATACGGAAGCGGCTTCGCGGGTGTACGCATGCGCGGTTCGGAACACAATGACCCTTTCGTACAAGAAGGCGATACCGTCAAAACAAAGACCAACCACTCCGGCGGCATACAAGGTGGCATCTCGAATGGGATGGATATTTATTTTAATGTCGCCTTCAAACCCGTTGCTACCATCGTCCAATCTCAAACATCGGTCAATGAAGCGGGCGAAACTGTCGAAGTCACCGGCAAAGGCAGACACGACCCTTGTGTAGTGCCTCGCGCCGTCCCTATCGTAGAAGCGATGGCAGCCCTCACCCTCGCCGACCACCTGCTTCGGCATAATGCTATTCAATGAGTGAATGAGTGAATTTTGAATGAGTGAATGTAATGCGACAATGTTGAAATGCGTCAATGCGATAATGAAATACATTTTATCATTAATACATTGAAAAATATTCACTCATTCAAAATTCACTCATTCACTCATTGTTTTCCTAGTCACAATTTTGGAATTTTTGGCTTATAAGTTTTTCTTATAGCCCCCATCTTGTGGTCGTAATCAATCAGAGATATGATGTAGAAAGGAAAAAGATTGAGAAGATTGCTTGCACTACAAATTTGGGTTTTCATAGTGGGTTTATAGTTTGTTTTTTGTTTTTTGTTCGAACCTCTGAGGAGTCAGAGGTTCTTTTTTTTGCCCCTACTGTTCATTGTCCGATTATTTTGCCTATTGCCTGAAAAAATCCCATTAATTTCCATTCCATTCTTTTCTTTCATTTAACAAGATTCCGGTGTTTCGGGTGCCAACTCCCAGAAAGTATCGGATTTATCTTCTTCGGGTCTGTCCAGACATGGGAAATCTTTTTCTATCAATAAATGAAGTTGTTCGTCTTTGGGTAAATTGACCTTGCTTTCGATGCTTACTTCGTTGGTGTTTATCCACTGCGATGCGGCTGTTTTGGAGATAGATAGTAGCAAATAATTTTCCTCTAATATGGCATTTACCAACTGGTCATTGTCCGCAATTTTTAAGGCAAATTTGAATAATGTACCGGAAGGAAATTGAATACTTTCTTGTATTATTTGCTTTTCTTTTAAAATATCCAATTCAGATTTTCGTACTCTTATTCTAATGCTGTTGTGTGTTGTTCTTAATTTCATGTTGTTGGTAAAATTTGTTAGTACTTGAAAGGTGGAATCTAAGTTAAGGAATAATTTGTAAAAAAATTCATATTGCTGCGAACTTTTCCTTTATTTTGAACGATTTTTATGGTATTCTAACAAACTTATCACCAATAGTGTGAGGAAGTATTTGTGTTTTGCCCAAACGAAAAAAAGCTGTATCATAGCGTAAGATAAAACAAAAGAAATAGCTATGATACAGCAAATAAAAAAAAAAGTGAGTGCATATTACGTAAATTAAGTTTATCCAGCAAATTACACCGTTGCTTTTTGGTGAGCTTGTTGGGTGCCTGATTGACGATACAAGGTCGTCACAATATCAGAAATATCAGTCGTTACTTGTCTTACAGCGAATCTACGATAAGTCGTAGAATGGGACATGATGTAGATTTTAGTGCCTTTCATGAACAGACATTTTATGAAGTCTTTGAGCCATAGTCAGCTTCGGATTGGATTTTATGCGGTGATTGCAGTTTTATTCCCATACCGATAGGAATCGGGAGTGGCAAAAAGACGGATAGTTTGGTTTTGTTTTGGAACGCTTGTGCGAGCAAACAACAAAAAGGTTTGGAAATCAGTGGTTTTGCTTCAGCAATTGAAAACTACGGATAAAAACATCCTACTCCCAAACCAGAACGTCATTCTGAATTTATTTCTCCCGTATAGTTGTCGGGACTCCCAAGCTACAAGCACAATTTTATATGTGAGCTACACCTTTGTATTTTACTAAAAAACAATAAGTTATAGGTTTCGTGCGGCATTGGTTTTCTATCGTTCAGGAGATGCTGAAATAAATTCAGCATGACGATTGATTTCTTGATTTTGGGTTAGTGCGCTGCATTATAATTTTTTATTTAAATCATAATCATATGATTATCAGCAAATAAATTTCGCGCTCATTTTTTATCCG
>CALCMV010000120.1 GCA_937967535.1 uncultured Saprospiraceae bacterium | reverse complement strand
AAAATGCGATGTTATTTTTTGCTCAATCAAGGCACAAAAATGTGAGTCCCGAAAGCATTCGGGATGACCATTTTTGTAACGCAGAGTGAGCGAAAAAGAACGAGCAGTTTGGGTAGATTATTTGTTGCGACTTCCCTAATTTAGATTTACAAAATTGTCCTAGAATCATTCAAAATGACAAAGTCATTTTTGCCGCGTTCCTTAAAACCAACCGTTACGTTTAGATTCCGTATTTTTGCGGCTTATGAAATTCGACATTATACATCAGGATGAAGCGATTGTAGTGGTCAATAAACCACCTAATTTTCTGACCGTACCGGATAGGTTTGCTCACAAATTACCAAATTTGTACAATATACTTCAAGCGAAATTTGGCGAAATATTTATCGTGCATCGCATTGATAAAGAGACAAGTGGAATCATTTGTTTTGCGCGGACGGCAGAGAGCCATAAGGAATTGTGTCGGCAGTTTGAACAACGCGAAGCAGAAAAGATATATTGGGTATTGGTGCAGGGAATTTTACAGGAAAAAGAAGGCGTGATAGATGTCAAATTGGCGAAAAATGAACATCGCCCCGGCTCCATGACGGTAGCCAAAAAGGGCAAACCTTCTGTCACAGAATATAAGGTTTTGGAAGAATTTGAACGTTACTCCCTCGTAGAAGCCAACATTAAAACAGGACGACAACACCAAATTCGTGTACATTTCCGTCACTTGGGGCATCCGCCTGCGATTGACCCGCTTTACAGCAATAAATCCGAATTTTTTCTTTCCGAAATCAAACGAAAATACACCCGCGCCGGACGCGGAAAAGAGGAACGCCCCCTCATGTCGCGCACCACCTTACACGCCCATACACTAAGCCTTATGCACCCGACTACAAACGAAAAAATAACTTTTGAGGCAGATTTACCAAAGGATTTTAAGGCGGTTGTAGCGCAACTTCGTAAGTGGCAACCTTAGCGAGACGACTTAAGCTCATCATCCAATTTAAATTACATCACCAACGCAATCCGTTACAATCAGAAATTTTACTTTGTTTTTTACTTATAATTATTAATTAATAAGTTAAATATTTTTATTATTCAAAATTTTTCATTCAAATAAATATTTTTTACATAAAAATAAAAACTAATTAAACGGGCGTATTTATGGTGATAATTTAATGAATAATCAGGAATTTATACTGTAAACGGGGTAAATTTCGGAAAATATTAGTTTTCCGAATGAAGCCGTAATGACTGCTTTAGCTGTCACTTATATTATTATTTTAATTTTTAATTGAATCAAAAACAGTAAAATACAAATATTTTTTATTTTACTTGACAGCTAAAGCAGTCATTACAGTTTTCCGAAATTTATGCCGTTCATAGTATATATCATTTTCAACACTCCAAAATAGTAAAGGGTTTAGCAGAAAACTGCTAAACCCTTTATTTTTCTCTTATAGTGATTCATCGAATCACATCAGTTCATTACTTGGGTACCCTGGATGAGATACCGTTATTTTCAAACCAGAGGGCTTTGTCTTCTCCGTTGACATCACCATCTAAATTGAAGTCTGTTTCGAGGTAGCTGTCGAACATACCGTTGTCTTCTACCCAGATTGCTTTATCTACACCGATAATATCGTAACTTGGGAAATCAGACTGGTCGCCATCTCCTGCAAACATTGCCCATTCTCCTGTCGGAAGTTCTTTTTGTCCGAAACTTGTTAAGTTGCGGAAGCTGTCGGATGTACGGAAATCGTGGGTTAGTGTACCGTTGACGATTTCAATTTTTTCGGGTGACATGATGCCCATGTGGTTGCGATGTTCGAGAACGATATAAACAGAATCTACTCCTGTGGTGGCTTCAAACCCACATCTGTCGGCTAGTGTAATACTGCCGTCTTGGTGTATGATTCCGGCGGTTTGTGCCACTTCGCTGCTTTTTGTTTGGTCGGTTCTGAAGGAAAGCAGCACCCAATCTACCATGTCGGGAATGTAATCTGCATCTGTCCATGTTGCACCTTCTGTACCTGTATAGTTCCACGGTGCTGCATTGTAGGGTTGACCTGCGGGAGTTGGGGTGGCAAGCCCACTGACAGGGGTTTGTCCCGGCAGCAATTTGCGTCCGACATTGAGGGTGTTTCGCATATCAAATGTTGTCGGTTCGTATGCGCCTTCCATCCATGCAAATACTTGTACATTGATACAGTCTAACTCAACGATTACTGTAACTTCTGCAATGGTACATTCAGCAGGTGTACCATCGTCACAAACTTCGTAGGAGAATGTGATTGTGCCGCTATATCCCGGGTCGGGTGTGTAGTCAATATCTCCGTTGGGTAGTAGGTTGAGTGTACCGTTTGGAGGGGAAGATGCGGCTGAGGTTTCGAGTGTGAGTTGGTCATTTTCCAAGTCGGTATCGTTGGTCAATACATTGGCTTGTAGCGTGGTATTGGCAAGCATCGTGAATGTGTCGGCTATGGCAAATGGTGCATCGTTGATATTTTCTACTGTGATGCTGACCATTGCGGTGTCGCACAGGTTGGGGCTGTCATTGTCACAGAGTTCGTATTCAAAAGTATCTATGCCGTAAAAATCCGGGTCAGGCATGTAGGCATATGTACCGTCTGTATTGAGTGCAAGTGTTCCGTTGGTGCATGGTGATACGGGGTTTGGATTGATGGTCATATGTACTTCGTCATAGATTCCGTTGCCGTTGGTATCTTCGTATAAGCGGATGTTGGAGAAGAAGGAATTACCTATATCTTGATTAACATCACTGTCAGCAGTAAAAAATATGTAATTTCTTGGTCCTGTATGATATTCTCCTATGGGTATGGAAAAGTGCATATATTCGCCGGAACCATCATATATGTCAAAATCATTTATGCTGTTATTGCTGGTGTGCATGCCATATATTTTGAATCTAAATCCAGCGTTTTGGTTGAGGTTATCATCCATACCAATCTCGTGGATTTCGCCTTCTTCGGTTGATTTGAAATCAAATTCCAAGACCGTATTTGGTGTAATGGTGTAATTCAATGGCATAGCTTTCCAGCCGTTATTTTCTACGAGAATGGTGTTTTGATTGTCGAGTATAGTAGCCGTTCCTTGATCTTGTATATCGGCATATGAGATGATTTGTTGGTCAAAAATCACCCTTCCGTTTCCGGCACTTTCAAAGTCTGTATCGTTGTCTGTCACATCGCCTGTTTTGAGCGTTTCTTCCGGTGTGATTGCTATATCATTTACTGCGATAGGTGCATCGTTGATTCCTATAATATTGATATTAACGGTTGCAGTAGCACATTCGGCGGGTGTACCATCGTCGCAAACCTCGTATGTGAAGGTATCAAAGCCATGAAAATTGGCATTTGGCATATAGTCAAATGTACCATTGGCATTTAGTATAAGCGTACCATTTGAGGGGGCTGTGACCGGAGGCGCTGTGACAGATAAGTTGTCATTATCTACATCGTTGTCGTTGTTTAATACTGAGTTTGATAGTGTGGCATCTTCGTTGATATTATAAATATCAATATTTGCAATCGGTGTATCATTGACCGAATCGACGGTGATAGTTACACTTGCTGTACTACAAGCTGGCTGTGGCGTACCATTATCACAGACTTCGTATTCAAAGCTATCTATGCCGTTGAAATCCGTATTTGGTGTATAGGTAAATGCCCCGTCTGTATTGAGTGTCAAGCTACCGTTTTCGGGTGCTACGACAGGCATTGTATTGACGCTGAGTACATCATTTTCTATATCACTATCATTTATAAGTACTTCGCCACTAACCGCATTATCTTCATCTGTCGTTTCCACA
>CALCMV010000119.1 GCA_937967535.1 uncultured Saprospiraceae bacterium | reverse complement strand
AAATCGTAAGTAATTGATTATCAGCTATTTAATTTTCATTAAGATAGAAAAATATTCAATTAATTTAACTTTATAATTATTTGAGAAAAAACAATTTACCTAATACCAAATTTCCTAATTCCCTAATGTCCAAAGTCCAGTGTGAATGGTCTGTCCCGAAAATAGCTGCGGGAATGAGGTAGTCAAGGTATAGCCCGTTGTGCCTGCGGTCGTGGTTTCAAATAAATCGGAAGCATCCTCTGTACTCAGGTAAAAATTGGTTGCCGATGCCTGCAAAGTACTTCTGCTCGAAGTAGAGGGGTGCAATCCGGTAAGAATGACCCTACCAAGTGCATCGTATTTGGTGAATAGCCACTCTTGGTCTGCCCGACGATTGCCGTCTTGAACGAGTATGATGCGGTCGAGATAGTCATAGACGTATTCCTCTTCGTCGGCGGCAGGCACACGCTTGTAAATCATACGCTGCCTTCTGTCGTAGCGGTATTCATAGACGAGGTCTTGCACAGTAGTGCCTACCCATGTGAAACCTTCATTGAGTTTTTGGACGGCTTGGGGTGGCACGACATAGCGTACATTTCCAAAATTATCATAAACCGTATAAGTATCGTGGAAAATCACATTGCCACCACTATCGGTATTTTGTTTTCGGGAGAGGATGCTTCTGCCGAGTTTGTCGGTATAACTGATGGTAATATGCCCGTTTTCGTCTGCCTGACGGGTATTATTGACATCAATATCAAAGCCATTGGCATTTTGCTGGAAATTGGTAACAGCTGATACATTCCCCAAGATATCGATTTGGAAATCTTTGACAGCAGGTAAGCCCCCGACATTATACTCCACTTCAAGAGGGTTATTATGATAACTGCCCTCCGGACGTATCATCTTAGAACGACTCATAGTAGAGGCTTCAAAATCGGTCTGTTGGTAGGCTTTGCTGCTTTGTCCTGCCCCAAATAAATGGGCGAAGATGTGAAAGGTCTCTTGGAAGAAGACGGCATTATCCAAAAAATTACCTGTACCGACGGATTGATTGTGCGGGGTAAAAGGCAGGTAGCGTCGGGGCTGTCGCCCGTCGGTATCGTATTCATTTATCTGTATGATGTCTTTTTCCAAAGGCGATTTTCCGGTAACGATATGTTGGAGGGGTCTGCCGAGACCGTCCATATATTGTGTGTTTTGCACAAAGAAATTATCATCAGTGCCGGGTCCTGGCGATGCCCCTTCCAACCAATGATTGTGCGTACGGACGAAGTTGTACAGACCGCCATCCGTCTGTCGGTAGTTGTATTGATAATCCTGCACCAAATTTCCGTCTTGGTCGCGTCCGGCAATCACCCGTTCAAATCCATCGTACTCATAAAACATCGGTTTGCCGTTTTCATCGGTACTCACCAAGGTGAGGTGGGTAACGGGTTCGTAGGTATAGGTGGTCATCAGGGCATCTTCGGGGTGCAGACGAAGTTCGTCAATCGTACCGATGCCCGTAAAATTGACGCTTGACCCCACGTTGATTTCTATGCTGTGATAAGTCCATCCGTTGGTCGCTGTATGAATGACGGGTACAGTAAATCCATTGACTGCACCGCTACCACCATTACTCCAAAATGAGATTTGATACACGCCGGGAGATAAACCGTTGACATCTGCCGAAAAATTGGCAAATGCCTGTCTGCCGAAGATAACATCATTGGCAATATTAGGATTATCGGTCACGGAAGTACCTGTTAGGATATTCCAGTTGCCATTACCGTAGTTCTCAAATCCGGTATATGCTACATCCTTGTATGCAGCATTAGTAATGCTTGCCATCGTCAGCAGTTCATCATCACTGAGAATGATGGCATTGGGTGTGCCACCGTCTTGGGTGGTTTGCTTGGGGATACCTGTGCTGCTGTATTCTTTGTAAGTATGATACAGTTCGTAATCGGCGTTGATACCATTATCATCATAGGTAAATATACCGCTATCGGTAGAAGATTCACTAAATGAAGCTGCCAATACCATATCCAAATTACCATCCGCATCGGGGAAGGTGAGGCGGTAGGTCTGATAAGGGACAATATCATCAGTACTACCGGAGGGATTAATCTGATAGGTGGTGATTTGCCCGCCGATAATGTACTCCGAAGCACCGCTACTGTTTGAGAATAAGCGTAGGGTTTCTACTGGCAAAAAGAGATTACGCTCTTTTGCCTGACGTATTGCCCCGGCTTCCTGTTCGTCAAATAAAGAGACATTACCGACATTATAATCGGTCGTATATTTATAGGTGGTCTTATAGACTTTGCCGTCGCTATTGACGATGCTTGTTTGGCGCAAATTATTATCGTCTCTCAAATCACCATCGTTTTCGGTATAATCAAACTCAAAACTACGGGTGGTGATTCTGCCGTTTTCGCCGTTTTCGTCGTATTGTGTTACCTGCTGTCCTGTCAAATGTACAGGATAGATGTAATCATAGTAGGCAGTAGCGCGGGCATTGGCAAGGTTGTTAGTAGCTGCAAAAGTAGGTAAGGCATCCCCCGAATTGCTATAACAAGTATTGATACATCGCACTTGATAGGCGGTTTCTATCCTGCGTGAAGTATAGGTATTTTCGGTACGTCTCAATAGTTCTCCGTCTGCCCTGTACAAATCCTCTTGCAAGAGTTTTCCACGTTCTCTGTGTAGGCAGGAATATGGGGCGGTGTGTGTACGGAGGGCTTCAGGAAGACCACCGACACTCGCTTCATACTCAAGCGGAGGTGTATCCAATAAAAGCGTATTGGTATTGGAGAGGTCATTATCAAAATTAGAATAAGTCAGCATCCGGTAGCCGCCGTCTGCCTGTGTGAGTCTGACATTGGTGTAGCAGGCTTGTCTGCCATTGGTATGGCGCAGATTATTGGTGTTGTTCAGTTGAATATTCCAATACCTGATGTCACCAGCCACACCTTGTTCTACACAATAACTGGTATAATCTAAGATGCCACGCTCTTCATAGTCGTAGGCATGGGTTCGCAACAAGGCAGCATTTTGAGATTCGTAATTATTGATGGCAGCAATTCGCAGACCGCCCACTTCTTTTCCCGTTGCTATGCCGTCTAGTCTGAAATTGGCATAGCTTTCCTGTTGTGACGAAGAGGTATTATAATCTTTTTGAACTTCCTTGAAAACGATATTTTGTTCATATACAAATTCTTTATAACTACCCATCGGAGAAACAATCCCTTCTAAAATACTTGCCGTTGTAAAACCTACATTAGGCTGCATTTCGATAGCCCCAATATAGGTATCCGGATTGGCTAAAGCACTTCCACAAGTAATCATAGCATCAGGGTCAAATAATGCCACACCATTATAATAGCCCCAATGATCCACTTCAAAAGAATGGTAGGCGGGCAGTTGGGTCTCATTATAGTCAAATTGATAGCCGGGCAATTGATTGTTATTGTCGTCTATCTCATAGACTTGATTGAGCATCAGGCGATTGGCTGTAACACTTTCATCGTTGTATTGTAGTATCATCTCCTTCTCAATAATACCATCGCGGCGGAGAATGATATTAGTGAGTTTGGGATATTTGGAATAGGTATCTTCCGAAAGCCCTAATATGGTTATGTTTCCGTAATTTTCCTGATTGGAATCTTCACGTACAAACTCAAGCATATTGCCGTCAGTACCCGTAATTGTTGACAAATAAGATGGGTAAATAATGTGATAGGAATTGTAAAATTTGTAAAAACAATCCGAAATACCCGTAGGATATTCAAAAGGGCTGCTACTACATCCCAAACTACAATCATATTCATTATGAATGTTGAAATTTTGTGATTTTCTGAATATTGCCCCATGTCGCTGATAAGCTAAATTGACGACATTACCATTGATAGATTCAATACTTGTGAGGTGCCATGCAGTCGGGAAAATCACATAATCGCCGGCATCAACATTGTTGACCGTTCGGGTATATTCCACTGAACTGGGTGTACCGCCAAAGGTGTATTTTGTACCGTCATTGGTCTTGATGCTGAAAGACTCAAAGCCTCTCCCCGAATCGTTGAGGGGCAGTCCAAAGTCACTTCCCGAAAGGCTAAAATTGCTGACGGGCGTATCAGCAACAGTCATTTCAAAATGCTCACCGCTATTAGTGGTAAATACCCATTCGCCGAGATGATTGAAATAAAACTTGCCGGAATAGCCCGCGAAGTTGAAGAGGAACTCGTCGGGTTCGAGGTCTGCAAAATTGTCATTTGTGGGTGTAGGGGGCGAAGGCCAACTAAAGCCTAAATTGCTATGACCAAGATCATAGTACCCGCCTGATGCCTCGTCGTGTTCGCCTTTATTGATACGCACGATAGACCCTCCGGCTTGTAGCATCCACCCCAAACCGACCCATCCGGGATATTCGTCGGGCTTCACGGCATCAGGGTGATACTTCAAGGTCACCGGAACGGAAATATCTACGTCTTCCAACCTGCATACCGGCACATCAATACTCGGTAGCCCTACACTCAACTCGCATGGCACGAGGGTATGCAGCCCACAGCAATAGGCATTAGGACTCACCGGGGCAGAAGTAAAGGTGGATTCTGTGTTGAAATAAGCATCCAGAGGTTCAGTTTGGGCTGAAATCTTATTGGAGAACAAAAAGATGCACAGTAGCATCGTCATCATAGGTGTTATACACTTTCTCATGGTTATATAAATTTTGGTTAAGAAAAAAAATAGCAAAGCCGACTGACAGTAGTACTGTCAGCGGATGATTGTGTGGAGACCGGATTGAGTTGTTAGTAGTATTGTTTTGGAAAAGATTTACCCTTTGTGGTTACTTTTCAATTAGTTTTTTTGTAAAGCACAATATCGTAATTTTTTATAGTTTAACAAAAAAAACACTAATTTTTTATAAAAAAAAAAATACATTTCATATTTAACACATTAACAATACGTAACATCCGTATTTTGATTGACACATCGACATCTACTAGTCAAACTAGTTGTTGAGCTAAAATTTTCTGAAATTTATGCCATGAATAGTATCTTGACTGAAAAGGTTTATGTTAAAGCAAACTATTGAGGTTATGAAAAACAAATAACAATAAGATTTCATGATGTTATTATTTTTATGCGTTAATAAATGTTTTATACGTAACAAATGTAAATATAAAAACTTATCAGTCACATCAAAATTACGTAAATTTTTTGTCAGAAAAATTCTTGGTAATTATTCCCCAAAAAACCTTAATTTAGCCGACCAAATACTGAACATTTCCTAATTACAACTGTAATATCGGGTAGAAGCCCATGCAGGTGTCTTTTATGCGTTGTAGTATCTTATGTTATGGTGATTTGTTTTTCGTAAAAAACATCAACAATAGCACAAAAACTACAACACCACAACACTACAACACAAACATAGACTATGAAAAATTTGCTCTACTTATTATTGTTGTCCTTGACTACGCTCGTATTTTTTGCATGTCAATTCGAGCAAAAGACAGCAGAAGTCCCTGAAAATGAATTATTTGAGGAAGAAGAAGGCGATAAGCAAACTCGCATAGAAGAGGCATTCAAGCGCGATTTTGAAATGACGAAAGACCCGGCTTTGGGCTATCCGCCCGTTGAGCGTCTGTTGGAAGTTGAGCGTGTCATTGAGGAGAAAAAAGCAGAACTCAAACTGAAATCGGGTACAGCAAATATACTCAATGCCCGTTGGCGCGAACGCGGACCTTTCGACGTAGGCGGACGTACCCGCACCATTTTGATTGATAAAAATGACCCTAGCAATAAGACCGTATTTACCGCAGGTATCACAGGCGGTTTGTGGCGTACCCGCGACATTACGGCTACCGAACCTTTCTGGGAAAATCTCGGTGATTTTCTCGGAAGTATGAATATCAGCAGCCTTACACAAGACCCGAACAATCCTGATATCATGTACTTTTGTACCGGAGAGGGATATACCGCAAGCAGTGGGGCAGGTACTAGGTCAGGCGGTAGAGGGCTTGGTATTTGGAAATCAACTGATGGTGGTGATACGTGGCAGCATCTTCCCGCTACTTCCAATTCAACCTTTTATTATTCACAAAGAATATTGGTGCATCCGAATGGCGATGTGTATGTAGGCACTCGCTCGAATGGTGTGCGGCGTAGTCAGGATGGAGGCGAAACATGGCAAGGCGTAATGACCATCCGACCCGATGTTTCTGACGTTCAACTCGGACCAAATAACGATATTTATTGTGCCACAGGATTCAATACAGGCAATGCCCGTATTTTCAAAACGCCGATGGGACCCAATATTGGCGATGTCGGTACATGGGAGCAGATTACTAGTGTGGGAGTGGGTTTTCCGAATGGTTTTTCGCGTTTAGAGTTGGGGGTTTCTCAATCTGACCCGGGTACGCTGTATGCACTTGTAACGGTTGGTCTTGATGCAGAAGCAATTTATAAAACTACAAATGACGGCGGATTTTGGTTCGAACGCCCTATTCCTACATTAACACCGAATAGTCCCCTTGCTTTTACCCGCCGACAAGGCTGGTACGACCTCTGTATTGCCGTTGACCCCAATAATCCCGACCGTGTCATTGTAGGTGGTATCAACCAACATATGTCTACCGATGGCGGTAGTACATGGTCTGCTGCTTTGAGTCCCAATATGCACGTTGATCAGCATTTTATCCTATACGAAGAAGGTAATAGCAATGTGATTTATTTTGGAAATGACGGCGGTATTTATCGTACCACCAATGGCGCATCATCGCCCGGAAATATCCAAGCCAGACACCGAAACAGTGGCTATAATGTCACTCAATTCTATGCTTGTGCCATGCACCCGGGACTGTATTCAGATTATTTTCTCGCCGGTTCGCAGGATAATAGCAGTCTTCAATTTAACAGTTACGAAATTGCCCGTACCCGTGTCGTATTGGGCGGTGACGGTATGTATTGTCACATTGACCAAAATGACCCGGAGTATCAATTGGTTTCTCTCCAAGGAGGTATTTATTCTTTGTCTAACAACGGTGGACAAAGTTTTGATGCCGGAGGCGTAGATTCGGATGGTGATTTTGTCGCTATTTCTCAATACGATAGTGATGCGAAAATTTTGTATGTATCATCTAATGTGGGTAGCGGAACGTATTATCGTTGGGATATTACTCAGCCACGAGGAGATACGGTTGATATTGCAAATACATTTGCCAGCGCACGTCACATTGCGGTCTCCCCTAATATTGACAACCGTATTTATTGGGCAACGAATAATTCATCTTACCTTATTATAGATAATGCCCATGAAGGCGAAGAAGTCGAAGGCGAACTGATTAACTTACAGTCAGGCGGTTCTGTTTCTTGTATCGAAATTGAGCGTGGCAATGAAGACCACGTACTCGTCACTCAATCTAATTATGGTGTAGTAAGTATCTTGGAAAGCACAGACGGCGGCGAGACTTGGCAAAGCGTGGAAGGCGACTTGCCCGACATGCCTGTACGTTGGGTAGTTTTCAATCCTGATAATGCCGACCAAGCTTTTATCGCTACCGAAGCGGGTGTGTGGGCTACAGAAGATCTAAATGGCGACAATACCGTATGGATGCCACAAACGAATGGACTACCACTTGTACGCTGCGATATGCTGCAAGCCCGCCAAAGCGACAAATTCATCGCCGTAGGCACACACGGACGCGGACTCTGGACGACTGATGGCTTGGCAGACCCCGTCGTGCGACTCAATATCCCACAAATCGCTTATGAAGACGAAGCCGTTGAATTTCTTGACTTTTCCATCAATCCGAGTACTTGGTTGTGGGAATTTGGTGATGGCGGAACAGATAATGTCCGCAATCCCGAATACACTTATACCGACTTCGGTACTTACGATGTCAATCTCACTATCGAAGGCAATCAAACGACAAGTGACCAAATTAAAGTTTTGCCGGATAAAGAAACCGCTTCCATTACAGGCGGTGCTGATTTTACGGGCGATTTTGAGGATGCCGCAAATACCGATTTTGGAGTATTTCATATTTCGGGGACTAGATTTGAACGCGGTAATTCCGTCATGCCCAATAAGAGTGGTACGCATAGCGGAGAAAATGCCTGGGTCGTGGGTTTGGATGAGCCATTCTACGAAAATAATACAGAAACCATGCTCTACACACCCAAATATGACATGACCGAAGAGGGGATTTATGAGTTTAGCTTTTGGGCGCGATACGATATTCAGCAGGGCTTCGACGGCTTCCGCGTAGAGTACTCTATCAATGGCGGCAGAAATTGGAATGTACTCGGTGTGCGTGACGAAAATTGGTATAATTTCGACAATTCAAATAGTGGTGGTGGTACGGTCTTTCCTACCGGTAGTCAGTACTTTACAGGACGCACATCAGGCAATAATTTTACAAGATTCAGAACGAATATTACAGACTTGGCAGGCAATAATGTTGCGTTCAGATTTGTATTTCGCACCAATGAAATGAATACAGCCGCCGGACTTGCCATTGACGATGTAGAAATCAATGCCCTCAAACAAGAAGGCGAATTACGCACGATTATCACCGAATTTTCAGGCAACTTTCCAAGCACCACAGAGCTTGCTGTCAATTGGAGAACAGAACCCGAATTTCGCAGTGATTTCTTTGAAGTCGAGTTTTCTATCAATGGGCGTGACTGGATGAAATTCAGCGAAAGTGAGCGTTTTGATGCCGCAGGATTTTCCATCAACCAAGTGGCTTACTCCAATGTATATAGTGACCAAAGACGACCACTCTACTACCTCCGCGTAAAGGCGACTGACCTCGACGGCGGCGTATTTTTCTCAGACATCATCGTACTGCGTCGCAATGTGGATGAAGTAGGTATTTATCGTGTTTATCCCAATCCGTTTACCGACCATATCAATCTCGCATTTAACGGTATCATCAACGACGATGTTCAAATCGAATTGTATGATGCACTCGGCAGAAAAGTTGGTCAAAATGACTTCACTGTGCCTGATGTATTTACCCGTATTGATATGGGTGCCTTATCTCCCGGCACATACGTATTGCGCGTAACGATTGGTGAGGAAACTTTTGTAGAGAAAATTTTGAAGAAATAAATACAATGTGTTCGCCAAATTAAAAATTACAAATCGAACGCGAGTAATTTATTTATTTTTATTTTTGTAAATAATTAAATTTTAAATTAATACAAATTAAAATTATATTTAATTAATAATCAAAAAACACTCAATACTCAATTT
>CALCMV010000118.1 GCA_937967535.1 uncultured Saprospiraceae bacterium | reverse complement strand
GGCGTTTATTTTATTCGCGTCAACTTCGGAGGCAGTACCTATATTACTGAACGTTTTGTGAAATTGAAGTAATTATTGGACGGTATTATTCCCTAAAAAAAATCGGTATCGAGTGTTTCGGTACCGATTTTTTTTTGTTTTAGGTTCATCTCCATATTATTAGGCGCATAGCGTCAGCACTCTTTGTAACACATGGCTTACCCCACTTCCCAAAGGCGCGTAGCGTCGGCACCTTTAAACTTTTTCCCCAGACTAAGTGTGCCGACGCTACGCGCCTTTTTCGGAGGGAGATATACTTTTTTACAAAGGGGGATGACGCTATGCGCCTTGTGGTTTTATATCAAATTGCCCCTAATGCTTTACACACTCAAATCTATTCTATCCATTAGATTCGTATTCTGTTACGATACCAAACTCTTACCCGGATAAATTGCCGTCTCACCAAGTTCCTCCTCAATGCGTAGCAGTTGATTATACTTCGCAATACGGTCAGAGCGCGATGCCGAACCGGTTTTGATTTGTCCGGTATTGAGCGCGACGGCGAGGTCGGCGATGGTCGTATCTTCGGTCTCTCCACTGCGGTGGCTCATCACGCTCGTGTAGGCATTGCGCGTGGCAAGATTCACTGCTTCTATGGTTTCGGTGAGCGTACCGATTTGATTGACTTTGATGAGAATGGAGTTGGCGACATCCTCATCGATACCGCGTTGGAGGCGTTCGGTATTGGTAACGAAAAGGTCGTCGCCGACGAGTTGTATTTTGCTGCCGATGGACTTGGTGAGTTCTGCCCAACCCGTCCAATCGTCTTCGTCCAAGCCGTCTTCGATGGAGAGAATCGGATATTTATTTGCCCATTCTGTCCAGTAGGCAACCATGTCTGATGGACTCAATTTATCGCCTGTCGAAGAAGCAAAATGATAGACGTTTTCTTCTTTATTATAAAATTCTGATGCGGCAGCATCCATCGCAATGAACATATCTTCTCCGGGTTTGTAACCGGCTTTTTCGATGGCTTGCAAGACGATTTCGATGGCTTCTACATTCGATTTGATATTGGGGGCAAAGCCGCCTTCGTCGCCTACATTGGTGGAAAGTCCTTTGTCGTGCAGTACTTTTTTGAGCGTATGAAAAACCTCTGCTCCCATTCGCAAAGCCTCCGAAAAGAACTCCGCGCCGACAGGCATTATCATAAATTCCTGAAAATCAATCGAATTATCCGCATGACTTCCACCATTCAAAATATTCATCATCGGCACAGGCATGACGTGTGCATTTACGCCACCCAAATAGCGATAAAGCGGTTGACCGGACTCTATCGCGGCTGCCTTTGCTACGGCGAGCGATACACCGAGCATGGCATTTGCGCCGAGTTTGCTTTTGTTGGGGGTGCCGTCGAGTTGCTTCATCGCATGGTCGATATAGACCTGCTCAAATACGCTGACACCCAAGAGACTTTCAGCAATGACTTCCTCCACATTTTCGCAGGCTTTGGTGACGCCTTTGCCCAAAAAGCGGTTTTTATCGCCGTCGCGGAGTTCGACGGCTTCGTATTTTCCGGTAGATGCGCCGGATGGTACAGCCGCACGTCCGAGTACGCCGTTTTCGGTGATTACGTCCACTTCTACGGTCGGATTGCCGCGTGAATCCAAGATTTCTCTGGATATAATGTCAATGATTATGCTCATATTTTTAAGTTCAATTTCAAGTGTCAGGCGCAAGTTCAAATACGAGCGCAAGATTAATTTTTTTCAAAATAGAAAGGGTAAATCAGCATTTTTTGTGTTGCTGATTTACCCCTGCAAAAGTAGGGTTTATTGAGGGATTATTTGGTAGGGTTTTAAGGGAATTTTAAACAAAGACAAGCTGCATATTGCAATTTTAAATATATATTAAAATGCCAATTGTTTTTTTACTAACTATACTTTGTATTTGGTCCTTTAGTCGGTTTAGTTGGCATTGTTCTATTTGGTTTTTTCCCCTCTTTTACTCTTCTCGGACGAGGTGGAGGTGGGGGAGGTGGAGGTGGAGGGTTTTTCTTGCTCATAATTTAAACTGTTTAATTTTTGTATTGAATAATTTATTGAATCTAACTTGCTATTTAAAAGCCTTAGAGCATGTTTATGTAATTAGGTTCGAGGGGATTCTTTTGTTTAATAAAAAAATTTGTTGAGAATAGGGCAGTACAGGCTATCATTCCAATCAAAGAAAATATTAAAATTTTTTTAGAATAAAAAATTAACTCATACCTCTCATCATTTATTCTTACATTATAATCTGTTATTTGCTTATGTGTGTTTAATAGATATTCTTGAAATTTCTGTTTTACAAAATCTTTATTGGATTTATAATCTTCAAAGAACTCGGAATTTTCTTCATAATACTTTTGTAATTCTTGAAAATGATTGTCTAAAACAGCTGGATATGGTAAGTCCATATATTCGTAACCGGAAAATAACTTTATTGAAGCCTTTACCATAAAATAAATACTTATTCCAATTAATATAATTGTGATAGTCAAACAAGTCACAAAGAACAAGTTGATAGTGAAATTTAACCCAAAATCAAATGAAATAACAAAATAGAAAATTGCCGCTATAAACCCGGAGATAACCCCTATTATCAAATTAATAGAATCATTTACTTTTGATTTTCTTTCAAGTTCTTTTTCGTAAATTTCCTTGTAAAGACTAGTGAAGAAATCAGTCATTTGTTGAAATAGTATTTTATAAATTTGTGAAACTTCTAAGAAAATTAAACCAAAGTGTTTGTTATTTTAAAGTTATACATCATTAATGCAAATATATAAAACATTGGCTAATTTTCAAAACGTGTTTGAGAATTGTTCCGTTACACAGTATAAAGATGTAATTTCAAATAGTGAATTCTAATTTTTCAAAACAATTCTAAACCTCGCCTTCCCATCTTTGAGATGTTGGAGGGCTTCATTGACTTTTTCCATCGGAAATTCTTCGACGGTGGGGTAGATATTGTGTCTGACACAAAATTCAAGCATGGTTCTGTTCAATGCCGGACTTCCTAATGCGCTTCCTTCGACTGATTTGTCTCCGCCAATCAAACTAAAAGCGGGTATTGCCATCGGTTCGGGAACTGCGCCTACGGTGTGGAGTTTTCCTTTGGGGGCTAAAGCTGCCAAATAAGCGTTCCAATCCAAACTGACATTGGTGGTGTTGAGGATAAAATTGAGTTGCTTGGCGACTTTTTTCAAGTCTTCGCGTGATGTTGAATCAATGACTTGGTGCGCGCCCATCTTCAGAATCTGCGCTTTTTTATCGGGGTTGGAGCTAAAAGCAATGACTTCGCAGCCCCAATGTTTCAGGAATTTGATAGCGATATGCCCCAACCCGCCGATACCGATGACGCCGACTTTATCGGTAGGTTTTACGCCCGTAGAAACGATGGGGCTAAAGACCGTAATACCGCCACAAAGCAAGGGTCCGGCTTTGCTCATATCAATGGCATCAGGCAGCGGAATTGCCCAAGACCAATGCCCTCTGACATAATCCGCAAAGCCGCCGTGTCTGCCTGCGATGGTCGATTCTTTTTGAAAACAAAGGTGGTGAGAGCCATCCATACATTGCTGGCAACTCATACAAGATGCTGAAAACCAACCTAATCCAACCTTATCTCCAACCTTTACGTTTTTGACAGCAGTACCCGCAGCGACGACTTCACCAACGATTTCGTGACCGGGAACGAGTGGGTA
>CALCMV010000117.1 GCA_937967535.1 uncultured Saprospiraceae bacterium | reverse complement strand
CAAGTTAGAAAAACTCAAATTCACTCAACAAATGAATCATTTTGCCATGAAATCTAAAATATATCTTGTAGCTCTTAAAGCCGCTTTCAAAGAACTTGAGCACCTAAAGGAAATTCCTAGCGGTGCGTAACATCAGTTATTTACGTGGCGAATAAATTCGCCTGTACGGTATTCGCGGTCAGCCTGTAAAGCAGTCATTACGGCATTTACTCCTGCAAATGTAAACTTTTGCCCACTTTAATAAGTTCAAAATGAGATTAATTATGTGTTTAATTATAATTTTGATAAGAGAGAAATCGTATTTTTATTCGCAAAAATATGAATGATAAAATTGTGTTGAGCGTTCTGTTATCTTTACCTTTGCCGATATTTTTCACACAAAAATAATCTGCTCTCCTCATCCGGATTATCAACTTAGGGCTAAATCATGAACTTACTGGAAGGAAAAAAAGGCATCATTTTCGGTGCATTGGACGACAAATCTATCGCTTGGAAGGTAGCGGAAAAATGCGTAGCACATGGCGCAAAAATCACCCTCACCAATGCTCCCGTAGCACTACGTTTTGGCACCATCAAAACACTCGGCGAACAACTCAATGCCGAAATCATTCCTGCCGATGCTACAAGCCTCGAAGACCTCGAAAATCTCCTCAGCAAATCTATGGAAATACTCGGTGGCAAGGTGGATTTTATATTGCACTCGATTGGTATGTCTGTGAATGTGCGTAAAAAACGCGAATACACCGATATTAAATACGAGTGGATGCAGAAGACTTTTGACATCTCTGCTATTTCTTTTCACAAACTCATGCAAACCGCCCTCAAAATGGATGCGGTCAATGAGTGGGGGTCTGTACTTGCATTGACCTATATCGCTGCACAGCGCACCTTCCCGGATTATAACGAAATGGCAGAATCGAAAGCCCTCTTGGAGTCCTTTGCACGGAGTTTTGGTTATCATTTTGGCGAACAAAAGAAGGTGCGCGTCAATACTATTTCTCAATCGCCTACCATGACGACTGCGGGTAGTGGTGTAAAGGGTTTTGATGAATTTTTCGGCTATGCAGATAGAATGTCGCCACTCGGCAATGCACCTGCCGAAGCCTGTGCCGACTACTGTGTGACCATGTTTTCTGACCTGACGCGCTATGTGACTATGCAGAACCTTTATCACGACGGCGGCTTTTCTACAATGGGAATGAGTGCGAAAGTATTGGAAGGCTGAATCCGATAATATCAGAAAAATTTGTATTTTGGGAGATACTTCGTGTCTTTGATTTTACACACTCATATTGAAACATATTAAAATTGTGAAGCAATGAAAAATATCCTATACCTTTTCCTCCTCTTCCCTGCCCTATCCATTGGTCAGGCACAAGAAGCGACCTTACTAGATCATTGGGAAGACCCCTCATTGGTGGGCAGTGCCGCTTTTAATAATACCTATAATGAAATATGGGGTGTGGTAGCCAATGACCGCGAATTTGCCATCATTGGTTCTACGGCAGGTACACATTTCATTGATGTGACCGGACCGGAAGATGCACGTGAAGTGGCATTTGTAGCAGGTGCGGTGCAGGGTCCGTCTATCATTCACCGCGACTATCACGACTATCAATGCTACCTGTATGCAGTGGCAGACGAGGGATTTAACAGTACACTTCAGATAATTGATTATAGCAATTTGCCGAATAGCGTGGAGGTCGTTTATGATTCGCGGGAATTTTTCTACCGCAGCCACAATATCTTTATTGATACCTCTGCGGCGCGGCTCTACACTGCCTTTTCAGTCAGCCCCCAAAACAACTTCATTCCCATCCGCGTCCTTTCGCTTGAAAACCCCGAAGAACCCACTTTTCTTGCTGATATACAAGCGATTGAGGGTATAAGTATCGGTGGGATACACGACATTTATGTGCGCGAAAACATCGCGTATATCAATGCCGGTGGCAGTTTCAGAATAGCTGACATGACGAATCCCCAATCCCCTGTTTTGCTTGGTAGCCTGACCTCCTACCCGCAGCAAGGTTTCAATCACTCCGGTTGGCTCACTGATGATGGCAATACCTATTACTTAGCCGACGAAACACATGGTTTAGACCTCAAAACCGTAGATGTCAGCAATTTTGAGGATGTCGAGGTAGTCGGTACATTCAATGCCGAAAGCCCTGATGCCAACTCCATCCCGCACAACCTTATCGTGCGTGGCGACTATCTCTATGCTTCCTATTATTATGATGGTTTGCAGGTCTATGATATTTCCGAACCGCACAACCCGCAGCGTGTTGCCTTTTACGAAACTTCCGTTTTGCCCAATATCAGTTCGTTTGAAGGTGCCTGGGGCGTATTTCCTTATTTGCCTTCCGGCAAAATTTTAGTTTCCGATATGCAAACTGGTTTGTATGTTTTTGAGAAAATAGATAATACGATTACAGGAGAATTTGCCGCATTAGGTACACCCGGCAATTGTGAAGAGAATATAGTCAGTGTACATGAGGCTGATTTACCATTTGACGAGGTGCAAATATCTCCCTTGCCATTTGACCAACAAATCAATATCGCTTTCTCTCTCCGCGAATCACAAACTATACAATTTGCCTTACTTGACCAAACGGGCAGAGTCGTCCGCCAACTCGCCAATACATCATTCGCCGCCGGACAGCAGCAAGTTTCGTACAGCGTATCAGACTTGGCTAAGGGGATGTATTTTCTTGAATTACAAGGCGAACAACAACGAGGAATTTATAAAGTAATTAATGCTACAATTGAATGAATGAATGTAATTAATGCTACAATGCGATAATGATGTAATGCTACAATTTTGAATGAGTGAATGTTTTTACGGGAAATATTCACTCATTCAATCATTCACTCATTCATTCATCTTACTGCCTGATTTCATCATCATGTTCATCGTAAAAATGGTAATTCATGATGGCGAGGTTGCTGTTCGATTTGAGGCGAATCCATTGTTTGTGTTGCCATGACCAACGCATTTGCTGACTCGGAAAGCCTTGCCTGAGATAACCGTGAATATAGGGATGTACTTCGAGGGTCAATTTTTTGGGTACAATAGAATTGATAATGGCTTCGATGTCTGCTTCCAATTTATCGGTGAGCAAGATAGAAGGTGATATTTTGCCGGTGCCTTTGCAGGTCGGGCATTTTTCGGTGGTGGAAATATTGAGTTCGGGTTTTACGCGCTGACGGGTGATTTGCATCAAGCCGAATTTGCTCAAAGGCAGTACCGTATGCTGTGCGCGGTCTTTTTTCATAAAGTCACGCATTTTTTGGTACAGCAATTTTTTATTTTCTTGTTTTTTAACGTCAATAAAATCAATAATAATCAAGCCGCCGATGTCGCGCAAGCGTAGTTGTCGTGCGATTTCTTCTGCTGATTCAAGATTCACCGCTATTGCATTGCTCTCTTGGTCAATATTGTTACTGATTTTGTGACCGCTATTCACATCAATGACGTGCATCGCCTCTGTATGCTCAATGACGATGTAGGCACCACTCGACATGGTTGCCGTTTTTCCGAACGATGATTTTATTTGTTTTGTTACTCCAAAATTGTCAAATACCGGTTTTTTGCCGCCATAATAATTGACGATACCGACTTTATCCGGCGCAATTTGCTTGAGATAGTTTTTGATATTATCAGAAAGCTGTTTGTCGTTGACGGTGATTTTATTGAACTTTTCGGTCAAAATATCCCGCAAAATACTCGACGTTTTATCCAATTCGCTCAATAGTTTTTTGGGTGCTTTCGAGTTGTGCAATTGACCATGTATCTGTCCCCATTTTGCGAGTAATGACAGTATTTCTTCGTGAATATCCGCCACACCTTTGCCTTCCGCAGCCGTCCGTACTATCACGCCAAAGTTTTTCGGACGAATACTTTCGACTAAGCGTTGGAGGCGTTTGCGCTCTTCATTATTCGATACTTTTTTTGATACCGCAACGACATTTGTGAAAGGTGTCAAGACCACATACCTGCCCGGTATCGTGATTTCACAACTCAGGCGTGGTCCTTTGGTCGAGATAGGTTCTTTGAGAACTTGTACAAGAATGGATTCTTTTTTGTCAAGTACTTGGTCAATTTTTCCGGTTTTGATGATTTCGGATTCTATTTTGAAATTGTCGAGCCGATAGTCTTTCATTCCGCCAGACATCGCGCCCTTCGTAAATTTGAGCAAAGAACGCAATTTTGGACCCAAATCCGTATAGTGCAAAAAAGCATCTTTTTTATAGCCAATATCAATGAAAGCAGCATTTAAGCCCGGTATGAGTTTGCGCGTTTTTCCGAGAAAAATATCGCCTACGGTGAAGTTGCTATTGGTTTTTTGACGGTGCAATTCCGCCAATTTTTTATTTTCCAATAGAGCAATTTCCACTTCAACGGGCGTTGAGTTGATTATTAATTCCTTGTCCACAGCATTTGTTTTTACAATGATAATAGCGTGTAGGAACACGTACCTCACTGTTTATCAGTAAGAGCATGTTTAAATTTTTTTTGCCTGATAATCAACATTTTATGAACTTGGCTTCACATCAAATCGGTTATTTATTCCTCTTGGCTGAGCCGAAACCTCTTTGATGTATCACCAAAACCATTCCCGATAGCTATCGGGAGTGATTATCAGTTTGAAAAATTTTTAAACATGTTCTAAATTAGGATAATAGCTTGCGGTATTTTATCCAATCTTGGATAGAATACATACAAAGCACGATAGCCCGACACTTTATTGAAGATGAGTAAACTTCAATATCGGTCAGTTGGTAAAAATGCTATGAGACGTTTAAGAAAGTGATTGTTGAGTAGCTCAACAAATAGAAGAAGCAAGGAGTTCGGAAGAGCAAGGGGCAGGCAGACAACGGCAATATCGTTACAGGGTCGGGTTTCGGATAATTTTGTCGCGACATGCCACTCTTTAAAAATTCTTTCGCAGTTGCGCTTTGCAACCACAAACACATTCTTTAGTATTTTGGCAATAATTACTTGCCTGTTCGGGTATTTCACTCTGCTACAAAACCACTTTATTCGATTTTGCTCATAGCATGGGATATGTAGGTTTAGAGTATGTTTAAAAATTTTCTATCTGATGACTAATATCTCTTATTGAAGATGGCTTCATATCAAATCGCTTATTATCACCGAAACTCTCTGATGTATCGCCAAAATCTATTGATTATCAGTTTGAAAATTTTTAAACATGCTCATAGGTAAACTGTAATGCTTTAGCATATACGGGACTTGCCCATAATAGTTGCATTGTATTTTGCTTGTTGAGCATTACATTTTACACAAATTGGTCTGATATCGTGTAGCATCAATAGCCAAAAGGATGGACTATAGCACTAAAAACGATGGACTAAAAACCTATTTTTTCTTTTTGTGTCTATTTTTGCGAAGGCGCTTTTTTCTTTTGTGCGTCGCAATCTTATGACGTTTACGCTTTTTACCGCAAGGCATATGATGATAAAGTTTAAGTTTAAAATGAAGTTTAAGTTTAATAACTTAAACCCGTTTAAATTTATATGATAGATAATGCGGAATAATTATTTAGAAATTAAAAGCGCATTAGTTATTTTTGAATAAAAAAATGAAAAAGAAGTAGATGAGATAATTCATTCATTCAAAATTCACTGATTCACTCATTTGGGTGGAAAAGTCGCGCAAAGATAAGTAAAATACTTCAATCTTGCGAGTTTTGAGTATTCTTAAATATAAAATTCCAAGCTGCTGTGGAGATAGTTGTCGGAGTCGTTTCGGAGATAAGGCTTTACAAATTTAATATTTTCGATATTTATTCCGATATTTATTCTTACAAATAACATGTCGTAATATTACGATGCTTTTTTTCATCCAAAGTAGCAGTTTACCACATCAATGGCAGCAAGAAAATAAAGACTTCATTGCTTTATCCGAAAGCGATACAGAAATATTACAGGGTTATACAGAACGTGCCAACACCACAGCAGGAGAGGCTAATGCTTTATTGAGACTGAATGGGATTGATAGTTACAAAGAGCCTGTTTATTTTCCTGATGATGTTGAACAGGAACTTAGGATAGCGCAATATACAGAAGAAGAAATTAGAGAAGACAAGTTGTTTATTTATCCCAACCCTGCCAAAGATTACATTACAATAGAATACGCAACTACAGATTTTTCTAAAGGACTATCACTGATTATAACAGATTTGAGTGGTAGAATAGTGCATAATGAACAACTTGACTACCCACAAGATGAACTGGTTATCATCGCTGATAAATTCCCTCCCGGTCAATATTTTTGTACCCTTAAAAACAGTAGTAAAGTCATTCAAACACAGAAGTTTATATTAGTGCGCTAACATATTTGTAATCTCCGACCACTTCAAGTGAGGTGGTCGGATTATTTTTTTTGTTATGAGAATATTTTTATTAATAATATTGATAGTACCATTGAATACATTAACCGCCCAAGAACGTTTCTTCTCTTTTGTCGAGGGCTGGGTCGCTTATCATGTGATAGAATATGAACAGGATTATAACATCGTAGGTATGAATTTTACTTTAGACCCTACATATATTAAGTATATACAATTTTCTAAATTAGATAAGTCGGGAAATATCTTATCAGAATGGGATTACCGGATTGATTCAGTGGCTGTTACCACCGAAATTCGTAATCAACAATCTTTCAGCACTTTTGGAGATAAACATCTTTTAGGAATCACAAGCAAATCACCACCCGATTTTGCCTTGAATGCAGAACAGTTGACTCTTGATGGAGAATTACAAGTAACAGAACGCTCAATGTTATTTGAAGATGCTATTATGTATATCACTCATCAAATAGATAATAATAAAATCTTATACGCAACAGATGATTTTGAGAACAATACCGTCAATTCCACTCTCGTTTCTACCGACACACTCGGCAATGTCATCTGGGAGAGCAATTTCTCCTGCGGTGGTACTTACTGTTGGATGGAGCCGCGACATATTCACGCGGCACATGATGGCGGTTATATTTTTACCAATAATGAGCGTCGTGGCTTTGCAGAGGGCGGCATAGTAGGTGAGTTGGATATTGGTACGATAATCAAGACGGATAGCTTGGGCGTGCAGCAGTGGCGTATTCGTCCGGGCGGTGTGGGAGAGCCTTACGACTCGGGGCATATTCTCTTACAATCTACTGATGATGGCAACTATCTCTGTGCATGGGTGGATAATTTCTGGAAGACTACTGATGGTTCTACCTTTGATCACTATAACAGAAATCCTAATGTAACGATATGGTTTGCTAAAATAGCTCCCGATGGCACTAAACTGTGGGAAAAAAATATTACAGAAGAAATTGAGCTTTGGGATATATCGGATGTTTTTTACTTGTTGGAGCAAATGATTCGGCTATCTGACGGCAATTTTGTGATATTATATCAAGACGGGATAGTAAAAATCAATCAGGAAGCAGAAGTCATATGGGCAAGGCGGCTCAATCCTGTAGGTTTTGAATCAAGCGATGAGCAACCTTTTTACTATGTGATGAAAGGCATCAGCCATACCTATGATGATGGTTTGATTATTACAGGAGAGTTCGGCGCACTTCCGGGGACAATGTATGATGAGTTCACTCAATTGGGCTTTGTACTCAAACTGGATGAATATGGCTGCTTGGAAGCAGACTGTCAGGAAGATGACCCTGTATCTATCATCTTCCCACAGCTATCCGTCAGGGAGATGTCTATCTACCCCAATCCTGCACGAGAATCCATCACCCTATCATACGACATCGGGCAGTCGGCGAGTCGTATCTCGCTTTCGGTCACAGATGTAGCGGGGCGCATGGTACATGAGCAAGCCCTCACTGGCATCGTAGGTAGTGTGCAGATAGATACGCAGGCATGGGCGTCGGGCGTGTATCTTTGTCAGCTTATGGTGGATGGGTATGTGGGGGGCGTGCGTAGAATCGTTGTCACTCACTAAAATAAATGACTTATGCGAAATCAGATTAGACA